>JALRCK010000447.1 GCA_023262305.1 Deltaproteobacteria bacterium | reverse complement strand
CCCACTCATTCCGTCGATGAGCCAGTTGATTTTTGGTAGATAGACTCTTTCTACGAGATATTCTCATCCCTATCGGAAGCATTTTCCCCTCCACCATGGACTAGTGGATCATAGGGGGAAAACGCGTGCCGGGGGTATGCGGCACGCGTCATGTAGGTTATGGCTCAAGGCTGGTTGTTTCGCCTCGGTATTCTGTGGGGTCTTTTTCTTTCACTGACTATCTCTGCTGGAGCAGAGGATACGCACATTCACTCAACAGTTGAGTTGGCGGATAAACTTTCTACCGTTGTTCAAAGAGACCTCCTTACGCTGCACAGAGCGCCAGGCGTTACCATTTCAGCCTCTGGGTATCCGGTTGTTCACACCCGTACCCCTCCCTTTGCGCTCTGGACAACAACGCCGCCACAAGGCTCCTCGGTCTCCATCTCATTTGTTCCAGGCATGTCGATTCAAGGCACTGTGCTTTCCAAAACCAAGGAGTCACTGCGCTCGTCCATGGGTGTTGAGTTCCACTCCCCCGACGGCTCTCGTGGCATCGTTCACCTCGACTACACCAGGGGTGGCAAACTCGATAGCGGCGTTGTGATCTCCGAGGGCAGCCACCTCGCGTATGCCATCACCCGACGTCCTCTCGATACCTACCGGATCGAGGCGATGGAGCGGAGCACGCTCGTACCTCCTGAGCCATCCTTTGTGCCCGTGGGAGCACCTGCTGCGACCTCAAACATAACCAATCAGGCACCTACGTCTCTCACCATTCCTAAGCTTGAGAGCCTCCCCGGTGCGCCCAACGTCATCTATCTCGACCTTGACGGTCACACGACCACGGGAACGTGGTTCAATAATTATTATAATCGGGGACTCCCGATCGTTTCTGCTCCTGCTGCCCCCGGGGCTATCGCTATTGAATACGTCTGGATGCGAGTTGCAGAGATGTATCGAACGTTCAATATCAACGTGACTACCATTCAGGAACGGTTTGACAGAGCCCCCAAGAATCAACGTATTCGAGTCGTGGTCTCTTCTACTGACTGGCTTGGAAATGGGTGGTCAGGTATTGCACTCAAAGGCTCCTGGGGCGCTAACGATGGAGAGACCCCCTGCTATATCTTTCTGAACAGAGCCGCTATGAACTACGCGCAAGTGGCGATCATCGCTCACGAAGCAGCTCACACACTCGGGCAGGACCATGATGGAGTATACCTCGCCAACGGAGGACTCAGGGAATACTTCAATGGTCATAATAGGTGGCCATCGGGATACAACTTGTGGGGTCCGATCATGGGCGCCCCCTACGATAGTCTCGTCCCACAATGGAGTAGAGGTGAGTACGGCGGAGCAAGCAATCGTCAGGACGATATAGCCAACATCCTGAGCGTTCCTGGCATTCAGCGACGCCCCGATATGGTCGGAGACTACACCTTTACAGCTCTCACACTTCTCCCAAAGCTGGGAGAGGTGCGCTACGATGGATTGATCGAGTCATCCACCGATAAGGATGTCTTCAGGTTCACCACCGGTAAGACAACGCTAAGACCAACCGTGACAAGTTTTGTGACGGGAGGAAAGGGTCGGGGCATGTTGAACATCGCTGCCAAGATCTATGACCAGAGAGGTCGCACGATCGCGGTATCAGATCCTCAGAGCATCCCGGATAATTCGATGCTCGATGCGCCATTCCCACCCCTCACCGTTGATCAGGGGACGTACTTCCTTGAGGTCGACGGCGTTGGAGAGCTCAACCCCGTTACCGATGGCTACTCTGACTACTCAAGCATCGGGTCATACACCGTTGCGATTGGAGGGATAGTCGTCCACGTGCCTCCTGCGACTGCGACCCCGACGCCTACCGTTACACCAACAAGAACACCAACACTGACGGCAACCACCACTCCCACTCGGACTCCAACTCAGGGGTCGACCCTGACACCAACACACACGCCCACGCTTACTCATACTCCGACGCAGACACCAACAGCCTCTCCAACCCCAACGGCAAAGATTGAGCCGACGCGAGTCTCAACGCCCATGCCTTCACCGCAGCCAACAATAACTCCAGCGGTTTCACCCACACCCGCGGTACACCCTCCGGGGAGGGTTCCAACGCGTACTATGACACGAGGCTAGCGGCCGTTCGGAAGATCAGCGTCAGCGAGGGAAGCTACCTCTCGAGCACGCATCGCAAGAGATCCGTTTTTAAATTGCGGGTCAGAGGTCACGTCATCACCGAAATACTCAGGTGCTGGGAACCCGTTCGCGTCATCGGCGGACGTGAATTCGCACTCAACCAGAACCATCGGAGCATGAACTCCCCGAAATCGGTCAATCTCAATACGCACACGTGTGCCATTCGGCACAGAAACCTCGGCAACACTGCGTACCTTCTCAATGCGCCGCCCCTCGGTGAGTGGCCATAGGGTTTCAAACTGTGTCGACGAAAGAGTGACCTCGACTTCACGCCGCGTCAAACCGCCAGCGCTTTTAAGGGTCAAGAGGTAGGTATCTCCTTTTCGTCGCACCCGGGCCTCATCACCTCCGAGACAGAGATATCCTTGTTGAATCTCCGAGACCTTTATCGCAGTGGACTCTAAGACACCGATCGCCTCAAGGTGTTCAGGCTTTACCGGATGCCATTTTCGCTCTATCTCCTCGGGCGAATA
>JALRCK010000446.1 GCA_023262305.1 Deltaproteobacteria bacterium | reverse complement strand
GCCGGATTGCCCTTCGACGGGAGAAGCTCAAGGGGCTTCTGGACGAGTGCAAACGGGAGCTCGTTGAAGGGGGGCTTACCAGCGAAGAGCAGCTAGAGGTTTCCGAGCGGATACGCACCATCAAAGCCCAGATGGATAGCTGTGCCCGGGGGGTGGACCTCTAACCCTTAAATAGTTAGTATCCCTCGTCAATCGTTCGTGGCTAGTCCTAATGGAGTTCCGGTGGTGGTTCGAAAGAAAAGTGGAGCAGGTCGAGGCAAGATTCTCAAACGGAGCGGAGTCAAGCAGAAGTCGAAGTTAGCACTCAAGAAGGGTGGTAAAAAGCCGCTCTCCAAGCGAGAGAAGGTGAGAAAAGTTGGCGTGACCTTGAAGAAGGATTCCACACTTAAGGCCGCTGCTCGTGAGCGATTAAACAGATCTGCGGCTCAGGCTCGAGGCGAGCGTGTTGCGCCGCTTCCTCCTAAGAAAGGAAAAGAGAAGGTCATCTCTCCGGTGATCTCAGCGGGCTCTGCCGCGAAGAAACTACAACCTGAGACAGTCAGCGCTCCGCAAAAAGCTCTCACCAAGCCACTCGTCAAGCCACTGACGAAGGAGCCTCGTAAAGGTCGCGAGAGTGAACAGGATGGTGCTGGTGGTGGTGTTGATCGCGATCTCGGTGTTGCTGACCTCGACGACGGTCTGCAGGAGCTCACAGGATTTGAAGTCGCTGTTGAAGCTGATATCGGAGATATCGATAGCTCGCTTGACCTGAAGGAGCGCGGTGACATTGAAAGCCGCATTAACAGGCTTCTCGAGGTTGGAAAGGAGAAGGGCTACCTCACGATGGATGAGGTGAATGAGGCTCTGGCGGGCGAAGTGATGTCTGAAGAGCAGGTCGATGAGGTTATCGCCAACTTCGGCGAGCACGACATCGATATCATCGAGGCCCCAGCAGATTCCCGAGAAGAGGATGCTGAGGCTCCCGCAGGTATCGAGCCTCCAGCTGAGGTGATCGACGCTGGGTCGCTCGGTCGAAGTACCGATCCCGTTCGTCAGTATCTCCGTGAGATGGGTAACGTCAGCCTTCTGACTCGTGAAGGAGAAGTCGAAATCGCTAAGAGGATCGAGTCGGGTCTTTTGGCGGTGCGAGAGCAGCTTCTGAAGCAGCCAGTCTCGCTTGATTATGTGGTCAGCCTCTTCGACATGGTTCGAGATGATCAGATCCGGTTGCGTGACCTCTTCGCTGAGGATGACGCCGAAGCTGAGGCAGCGAAGGAGGAGGAAGAAGAGGAAGAGGAGGAGCCGAAATTCGACGAGGATGGTCAGGAGATCGCTCCTAAGCCAACCCCTCAGAGTGAGGAGGATGAGCAGCAGAAGAAGAAGTTCCTTGCGCGAGCCCTCCCGTACAAAAAGGCCCTCAAGGAGACACGCGCGCTCTTTGAGCAGCTCATGGAGCTTCCTGTTGAGAAGCGAATAGATTCCGATAGGGAGAAGAAATTCAACCGTATCCTCACCAAGAACGCTGCTCGAATTGAGGAGCTTAACCTCAACCAAAAGCAGTTCCATCGGATGATCCAGCTCGTGAAGGAGGCCGATGAGGAGAGTCGCCAGCTTCTTCGAAGCATCGATACGCCCGCCCGAAAGTTGGGCACCACAGGCGACCAGCTGGTCGACTCGTTGAGCGATCTCCTCTCGGAGGATCAGGTTGCCGTAAAGCGAGCTGGAAAGCGCCTGAAGCTTAAGAGCACGGAGCTCAAGCACTGGGCGGAGCCTCTCAAGAGGTCTCACGAGAGCTCAAAAGCTCTAGAGCATCGGGTGATGATGAGCATCTCGAGATTCTCAGACAGCGTACGCATCCTCAAGGATGGAGAGATTCGTGCACGGCTTGCGAAGGATCAGCTGATTGAGGCTAATCTTCGACTCGTTGTTTCGATCGCTAAGAAGTATACGAACCGTGGGTTGCAATTCCTCGACCTCATCCAAGAGGGAAATATCGGTCTCATGAAAGCGGTTGATAAGTTCGAGTATCAGCGTGGATACAAGTTCTCGACCTACGCAACGTGGTGGATTCGCCAGGCCATTACGCGAGCGATCGCCGATCAGGCCCGAATCATCCGAATCCCGGTTCACATGATCGAAACGATCAACAAGCTCGTGAGAACCTCACGGCAGTTGGTTCAAGAGCTCGGTAGAGAGCCAACCCCCGAGGAGATCGCTGAGAAGATGGAGATCCCGATCGATAAGGTCCGCAAGGTCCTAAAGATCGCCAAGGAGCCAATCTCCCTTGAGACCCCGATCGGAGAGGAGGAAGACTCTCACTTGGGAGATTTCATCGAGGATAAACGTGTAGTGTCGCCAGCCAATGCTGTCGTCAACATGAACCTCCAAGAGCAGACCCGCAAGGTGCTTGCTACGCTGACTCCTCGAGAGGAGAAGGTTCTCCGCATGCGATTCGGTATCGGAGAGAAGAGCGACCATACCCTTGAGGAGGTCGGACAGAACTTCGACGTGACTCGAGAGCGTATTCGTCAGATTGAAGCGAAGGCTCTGCGCAAGTTACGTCACCCGAGCCGCAGCAAACGGCTCCGTGGTTTCATGGACAAGTAGGACGATGAAGCTCCACCTGAAGGGCGTTATCTTAGCGTTGGTTCTTGTTGCTGGTCCTTTTGGATGCGGCCGCTACAA
>JALRCK010000445.1 GCA_023262305.1 Deltaproteobacteria bacterium | reverse complement strand
AGAGGGCTGCATCACTCAAGAGAGCTTTCTCTACTGACTGGTCACGGAGCTGGGTGAACTTCGCAAGGAAGAGCTCCTCTGGTGTCGGCAACGTCCCCTGAGAGAACTCAAGCTTTCCAAGCTTTTTGAGGTAGTGGAAGTTCGAGAGATCAAGAGCAGCAACCAAGCTCACAACCTTCTTGGTCTTTCGCTCAGTCTCGCTCTCTGAGTAACGATGGAAGTACACCTCGGGGTCAGTTGGCACCGAGTAGTTCACCACGATATCGAAGTCCTCGAGAGGAACGCCGCGAGCAGCAACATCGGTGAGAACGAGGCACGCGACCTCCTTCTTTTGAATCTGTTGAACCGCCTTGCTCAACTTGATCTGGGGAACGTACCCAACCAGCTTGAGCGACGAAACGCCGCGCTTCTTTAAAATAACATCCGCGAAATCAGCGTCTGACGGCGAATTACAGAAAACGATGCATGAGTGACCGGCCTCAAGCTCAAGGATATCGCAGAGCGCTTGTGGCTTTGCTAAGAGCGAGGTTCCGACTTCGAAGTAAATGTGTTCCATATCTTGTTATTACGACTCCCTAATGAGGACACTTTGCGCGGATTGAATGAGCATCCTTCTGACTCAGAGGAATTCCCCAACAACGACCCAGCTATAAGTTCCTAATAAACAGCGGCCAAACGATGCGGTTTGGTCCGCCACGTTCGCACTCCCTCCCGTAGGGGACGCGTCCCCAGCTTTGCGGGGCGCCATGCGACTCAATACAATAAAAGGCCTAGACCGACCTTCCTAAATCCTGGTTGGTTAGTCTATACCATTGAGAGGCTCAGCGGAAGTTTCGTCTGGGCTTTTCCCCATAAGATACCGGACCATATGTCTCGACCCCTTCGATTCCTCCTCATGACAAGCGCACTACTCGTGGGATCAGGGTGCCAGATTGCTCAACAGGCGGGGGATATATTTACCCCGGCGAGCGACACTAACTATCTGCTACCACTGGACATTCCGCCCATTTCCGCCCTCAAGCTTGCAGGCTTCAAGGAAGCTGGAAACCACCAAGGAGAGGTTCTCTTTCTCAGGGCTTTATCGACTGAACCACCTGTCCTGATCTCCGTTGGGCAGGATGGGCGTGTCCTCGGCTGGGATTTACGGGCTGGTCAGGGGCACGAAATAATGTCCCTCGGGGCTCAACCAAAGGTTGTTGCGGTGGGAGAAAACAAGGAGCTCATCGCCTGGGCAGACGAGACCGGAGTATCAATCACCTGCTTGCAGGGTTGCTCCAACAAAAAAACCCTTCCCAAGTTAAAGGTCAGACCATCGGGACTCGTTTTTCATGATCTCGACACATCCCTCCTCATCGGAGGACTCGATGGCCGCGTATATCGGTGGCGGTTCATGGATGACCAAACAGCCTCATCCACAGAGGCTCGCGAGACGATGCTTGAGCGATACATGGGTCACCACACGATGGTGAGCGGTGTTGTTGGGCACTCCGTGGGCCGCGCGTTCTTCTCTTCGGATTGGGATGGAAAACTGATCGGATGGTCAACCTACACCGCTGACGACTACGGAGGAGAGTACGACAAAAATGTCTTCAAGGGCCGATTTTATACCGATATTCCAGCCGCCGTCGTGGCAGAGCGCCCAGCAGACCGAGGCATATCGTCCCTGGCGATCTCCAAAGATGGTGAAAGGATAGGTGTTGGCACAGAGGATGGTCACGTTGAGGTGTGGCAGGTCAAAGGGTTTAGCCTGATTGCTCGCAAAAACCTTCACACTGGAAGAGTCACTGATGTAGCCCTCTCAGATGACGGGATGCGCATAGCGTCAGTTGGCAAGGACACTAAGGTGCGCGTGCACTACACCGTGCCAGACCCATCTCACACGATATCTCCGACTGCCCTACCAGCCGTATTTGAGGAGATCTCCGAACACACCATTCCTCAGTCCCACCGAGTCGCCTTTATCTCACCCACAATCCTGAGCGTGGGCACCAAAGGCGGTAATATCGTCGAGGTTAAACTGGAAGAGCCAGCACCCAGACCAGCAACTCCGACCCCCAAAGCGACTGCGAAAGTACGAGATGGGGATTACTAGCCGAAAACTTAGAGAAAGCCTCGCGAGCATCGCCTTCCTAGTCACCGGGGTATCTGTTACAGTTTCGGCGCATGACCTCACCTTCATCCTCCCACAGCCAGCCACGCCACAAATATCTCCTTGTTATTATCGTTGCTGTCGTTACGATCGTTATCGATCAGATCTCAAAACACCTCATCCTTCAATCGTTCCGACCAGGCGAGATCCTGCCCGTTATTCCAGGGCTCTTTAACCTCACGCTTACCTTTAACTTCGGTGCCGCTTTCGGTCTCTGGTCTAACCTTCCACCCGGCTGGAGAGAGTTTGCGCTAGGGGCATCCATCACGGTTGCCCTCTCAGTTCTCTTCTATTTCCTTAAACAATCGGGGCAACGATCATCGCTTTCTCAAGTTAGTCTTGCAGCTGTTCTCGGCGGAGCGTTAGGGAACGTTCTAGACAGAATGCAGCACGGGTATGTCATCGATTTTCTTGATGCCTATTGGGGGAATTACCACTGGCCCGCTTTCAATATCGCCGATAGCGCTATCGTTGTCGGTGTCGCCATCGTTGTTTTGGGTCCGCAACACACCCCCACCTCCAATCACACTCCAACAACATC
>JALRCK010000444.1:318-2691 GCA_023262305.1 Deltaproteobacteria bacterium | reverse complement strand
GTTACCCCAGCGGGGATCTACGACAACGATCTTGCAAGCTCCCTCCATGACCTTCGCCCGGGGGCGGCAGAAGGTCCGGATGTATAGCGGGGCGGGCTTGAATCGATAGGCTAGGACGGTCGATACGAGTGCCCTGCTGTGTGCCCGTTTATTGCGGCTGTTTTTAGGGGGATAAACCAATCAGGTTCCGACAGATTCGAACACCCCTCCTCTGGGCTCATAGGATCTATGATACCAGCTTTGCATGAGTCTCCATAACCCATGCATACGAATTAGGGGGCACACTCGTAGTGTGTAGTTATAGGAAGGAAGCGAAGTATGATAAGCCAAGATAATAGAGCGGCTCGAGACCAGGCACTCAATCAGGGGACTGAGGGGAGTAATTTCACCGGAAAGACCTTGCCAACTTCTGATCGCTCAGAAGCTCGCACCAATGTACTCTCTCGAGTCGCGGGGGTCGCAGCGTTGTCTGCAGCTCTTGCAACCAACGGAGTGCCCGCACAAGCTCAGTCGAACGCACCAACAGGGCCAACGCCGAACGTTGGACCAGCTGTTCCCGGAGCTCCACAGGCTGCAGCACCGCAAGCCATCCCGGTCATAGACCCGGCTGTCGCACAGCAGTTTATCACAACCCAGGTGCCAGCTAATCCAGCTCCCGCACCGGCTGCTGCTCCGGCTGCCGCACCAGCACCACCTGCCGCACCAGCTCCGGCGTTGGATGTGACCAAGTCGAATATCACAATTCTTGAGAAGCGCCCCTTCTGTATGACGGATGAGGGCAAGGTGCTCCTGATTAATGACAGGGGTTCTCAGGTCCGACGCCCAGGCTCGTTCGTTGAGGGATCGCCATCTACCGGCACTGCCCTACAAGCTTTGGCCTACGCCAAAGAGCATTTAGAGCAGATGAATGGTGGAAAGATTCCGGACGGATACAAGGCCGTGCTGCACATCCGAAGTGCTGGGGTCGCGAATTCGGCCGAGCTGAATCTCAACGCTATTCCAGCCGTGAAAGATCTTGGGCAGATCGCTCATGGTATGGCAAAGAACGATCCCTTAACTGGTCAGGCCATTAAGATGATCCATAACGGTGTGAACATCCACGTTTTGAACGATGGTGGAACCTTCACCATGACCTTTAAGAACAAGTTTGGAGATGTTCCACTCCTCATGACGGTTGAGCTCGAGAAGCGATAAGACCGCAATCAGGAGATTAGACACCTTTCGAGCGTGCATGCATGGGCCGTACGCGCCCGTGCTGCACGCTGTGAGGGCATCCCTAGCCCCCCTTCCTCATTACCCTCAAAAAGCACGGCTTTAGCCCCACGAAATCTTTGCCCTTACCGCCGGAGCGTGATATCGCTTCCATAAGTCACCCGCAACTTTTTGGGCGAAAGTCCCGATAGTGGCGTGGTCGAATCGGGCCCTTCTGTTTGGCTGTTAAAGCGAGATTCTCATGCTTACCGAGTTAACCATAAGTAATTTTGCGATCATCGAGCGGCAATCAATATCATTTCACAACGGCTTTAACGTAATCAGTGGTGAAACAGGTGCCGGAAAATCAATCATTTTAAACGCCTTGGAGTTTATTCTTGGGGCCAAGGGATCGCCCTCGATGATACGGACTGGGGCAGAGAGCCTTGAGGTCCAGGCCCTCTTTGACCTGAGTGTGTTGCCACAGGACGTTCGCTCAGAGCTGCCCGAGATAGTAGGCGAAGGAGATGAGCTTGTGGTCTTACGGCTCCTCCCACGAGAGGGCAGGGGAAAGGTGCTCATAAATGGCAGGCTCGGAACGGTCGCCCTCTTAGAGGAGATCGTTCGCAAGCTCGTTAACATCTGCAGCCAACACCATCAAACCAAGCTGCTCGATTCCAGGTACCATATCAGCCTCCTCGATGGATTTTGTGACAAGCCTGAGCTTCTCAATCGCATGCGGGAGGCCCATCGCGCATGGTCAGAAAAGCGCGCCGAGTTGCTTCGTGTGAAAGAGGCCTTCGACCAGGGGGCCGCACGACGCGCCGACCTCGAGCATACGCACGCAGAGCTAGTGGGGCTTCCCAATCTTAAGGCAGGGCGCCGCAAGGAGCTTGAGGCCGAGATTAAGCGTATCGGCAACTTTGAGCGTATCCTCGAACTCGGTCAAAAACTCTCTGACGCCCTCTCAGGCGAAGAGGGGCTAAGCGTCAGGCTCAAAGAGGTATCAGGCACGATGGCAGAGATGCACCGACTCGATCCCTCGATAGCCAAGATCCAGGGCGAGTTCGAGATCGCCAAGCGCTCACTGATGGAGAGTGAGATTGCAGTCGCTCGGTACGTAGATTCCCTTGATGTTGATGCTTCTACCCTTGAGTCGTTGCGGGAGGAGCTCTCAGAGAT
>JALRCK010000444.1:0-308 GCA_023262305.1 Deltaproteobacteria bacterium | reverse complement strand
GCCTTGAAAGAAAATATAGACTCGACGACGCCGGGTTGTGTGAGTTGAAGGCGAAGGTTAGCCGAGAGCTGGATGCCCTCTCGGGCGGGGCGGGGTACCTTGAGTTGGAGCGAGAAGTTGCAAGGCTCCTCAAGGTCGCCACCGAGGTCGGCGCAGAGCTTCGCAAGGTTCGCCAAAAGGGAGCAGGGGAGTTGTGTAAGGCAGTAACTGCCGAATTGAGGGAGCTGAACATGCAGGATGCCTCCCTGCAGGTTCGGTTCAGCGATAGCGAACCGTCACCCCTGGGTATCGACAAGCTAGAGTTCCTT
>JALRCK010000443.1 GCA_023262305.1 Deltaproteobacteria bacterium | reverse complement strand
ATGTTCCATCGCTCTTCTGTGGAGCGACCTCGTAGTCCATCATCCAACTCTGTCCATTCACCGTGCGGGTGAATGGAGGAATCCCTTTATCAGCAAACGTGCCAACCGTTCGCGATAGATTGGGAATCCAGATGTGGTTGAGAACCGGATCAGACTGCAGCGGATTGAACGCGGTAGCATAAAAAGAGCGTGCCCCTAGTTCAGCCACGACCAGAAACACGATCGTTGGCCCGAACCAGATGCACGCCTTTTTGAGGAACGCTTTCAGGAGCTACTCCTTACTTACCGATAACCTCTTTCATCTTGGCGCCGATCTCGTGCGGAGATCGTACGGTGTGGATGCCAGCGGCGGTGAGCGCCTTAAACTTAGCCTCAGCCGTGTCATCAGCCCCACCGATAATCGCTCCAGCGTGTCCCATGCGACGTCCTGGAGGCGCCGTGGCTCCTGCGATGAAGGAGACGATTGGCTTCTTCATCTTGTTGTCACGCACCCAGTTAGCCGCTTGGACCTCAGCGTTGCCACCGATCTCGCCGATCATAACGATCGCGTCGGTCTCAGCGTCTTCGTTGAAGAGCTTCAAGCAATCGATAAAGTTAGTGCCGTTGAGGGGGTCTCCACCGATTCCGATACAGGTCGATTGCCCCATCCCAAGGTTCGAGAGCTGGAATACAGCCTCGTATGTGAGCGTTCCTGAGCGAGAAACAACTCCGATACGTCCTGGCTTATGGATAAAGTCCGGCATGATTCCGATCTTTGCTTGCCCTGGCGTGATGATACCTGGGCAGTTCGGACCAATCAGGCGCGTGCGGCGTCCCTGCATGTAGGTCGCAACTTTCAGCATATCTAAAACGGGTATGCCCTCAGTGATGCAGATAACAAGGTCGAGATCCGCGTCAACGGCCTCCATTATCGCGTCAGCGGCGAAAGGTGGTGGAACGTAAATGATCGACACGTTCGCGCCCGCCTGCTTCTTCGCTTCGTGCACGGTGTCATAGAGGGGGATCCCCTCAAACTCTTGACCACCTTTGCCCGGGGTCACCCCAGCGACCATCTGTGTGCCGTACTCTTTGCACGCACGGGTGTGGAACGCTCCGGTCTTTCCGGTTATTCCCTGAGTTACTACTCGAGTATTTTTATCTACGAGAACGCTCATCGTCTCTCCTTCCTTACTTCGCTAAAGCGACAATCTTTTTAGCCGCATCATCCATGGTGTCGGCTGCTGTAATCGCGAGACCGGAGTCCGCGAGCATCTTGCGTCCAATCTCAACGTTCGTTCCTTGAAGCCGAACAACGAGGGGAACCTTAAGTCCAACCTCTTTCGCCGCCTCGATAACGCCTGTGGCGATCACGTCACACTTCATGATTCCGCCGAAGATGTTGATCAGGATCCCCTTCACCTTTGAGTCTGAGAGGAGGATTCGGAACGCCTCTGTTACGTTCTCTTTGGTTGCTCCTCCACCTACATCGAGGAAGTTCGCTGGCTCTCCACCGAAGGCTTTGATGATATCCATCGTCGCCATGGCGAGTCCGGCGCCGTTCACAAGGCATCCGATATTTCCATCGAGTCCTACGTAATTGAGTCCGTACTTTTGCGCGCGAAGGTCGCGTGGATCCATCTCGTCGTAATCCATCATGTCGTGGATCGCTTTCTGCCGGAAGCTCGCGTTGTCCTCAAGGGCGACCTTTGCGTCGAGCACCACGAAGGTGTTCTCTTTGGTCAATACGAGGGGATTAACCTCAAGCATAGCGAGGTCAGAACCCATAAACGCCTTATAGAGCCCCTTAACGACCTCAGAGAAGTTCTTGCGAGCCTCTACGGGGATGCCTAGGTCGAGAGCGAGCTTGGCAGCTTGAAAGCTCTGTAAACCAACCTTAGCGTCGATGCGAACGGTAAGGATCTTCTCAGGGGTCTTGTGAGCGACCTCCTCGATCTCCATTCCACCCTCGGTTGAGGCGATTAACGAAACGCATCGTCCAGCACGGTCAACGAGGATACTCAAGTAGTACTCCTTAGCGATGTTACATCCAGCTTCGACGTATACCTTACGAACGAGCTTGCCCTCGGCACCCGTCTGAGGGGTCACAAGCTTCATGCCGATGATCTTCTCGGCGTGAGCGCGAGCTTCAGCGGAGCTCTTCGCGAGCTTAACGCCTCCAGCCTTTCCGCGACCGCCCGCGTGGACCTGTGCCTTCACAACACAGATTCCTCCGCCAAGGATGTCGGCAGCAGCTTCAGCCTCACCAGGGGTGTAGCATACATAACCGTTAAGAACCGGCAGGCCGTAGGCTTTAAGCACCTGCTTCGCTTGATATTCGTGGAGATTCATACGTTCTTCCTACTTTGTTGTTAGTGATTAGAGAATGGCGAGAAGCTCACGAACGCGACCCGCTGACTCAGCAAGCGCCTTCTTCTCACTCTCATTGAGTTCGATCTCAACGATCTTCTCAACGCCTCCCTTACCGATGATGACGGGAACCCCAAGGTAGAGATCCTTCAATCCGTACTCACCCTTCAGGGACGCTGCGGCCGCGATAACTCGACGTTGATCGAAGAGATAGCTCTCGACCATCTGAATCGCTGATGCAGCTGGAGAGTAAAATGCAGAGCCAGTCTTCAAGAGCGCAACAACCTCGCCTCCTGCACCACGTACACGCTTCTCGATCGCATCGAGGCGGTCGGCCTTAATGAGGTTCGCCAC
>JALRCK010000442.1:2334-2700 GCA_023262305.1 Deltaproteobacteria bacterium | reverse complement strand
ATCTTGGGGTCATTCAATCCCCCGCCCAACTCCAGTCGTGGAGGGATGTAGAGATAACCAAGATATTCCACGAACGGTTTAGGGTGCCAGCCTTCCTCGATAACGATGCTAACGCAGGCGCTTTGGCTGAATTCTGTTTCGGTGCGGGCAAAGGGTGTCGCCACATGGCGTTTCTCACGTTTGGCACCGGGATGGGAGCTGGCCTCGTCTTGAACGGTGATATCTACCGGGGCGCCAACTGCTATGCTGGAGAGATCGGACACATCCGCCTAGAGCCCAACGGTCCGGTGGGGTGTCGCAAGACCGGGAGCTTTGAAGGGTTTTGTTCCGGCGCAGGCATCGCACAGATCGCGAAGGCTGAGGCAC
>JALRCK010000442.1:0-2324 GCA_023262305.1 Deltaproteobacteria bacterium | reverse complement strand
CTGGCCTATGACGGAGCGACGCTCCTCGGTCCCAACCCGAGCGCCCGAGAGGTCGGTGAGGCGGCTCAGAAAGGAGATAAACTCGCGCTTCGAATCCTTGAGGTTTCAGGTCGGTACCTAGGCAAAGCCCTAGCGATCCTGCTCGACACCTTAAACCTTGAGAGGATTATTATCGGTTCGATATTCCTGCGGTGTGAAAAGTTTCTGCGTCCAGCGATGGAGGAGGCATTACGTGAGGAGGCGCTTCCTCAGGTAGTCAACGTGTGCAGGATCGTCCCCGCCGGCCTCGGTGAAAGCGTCGGCGACTACGCAGCACTCTCCGTGGCGTACAACCAGATGAGAAAAAGCGGTGCCTAGCAGGTTCAGAATGAGGGAGATACCCCCCCTCACCTACTCCCGGTCACCCTCGATCATAATGCCGTCTGCTCGATAATCGTGCAGCTTGTTGCGAAGGGTGCGAATGCTGATGCCGAGAAGCTTCGCAGCCTCTGTGCGGTTGTTATTATTCGCGCGCAGCGTCTCAAGGATGAGCGCTCGCTCCATATCCTCAACGGTAGTGCCGGAACGGATCACTAACCCGCCATCCTCTGTGGTGGGCACATTCTCTCGAATGCACTCAACAGAATCGGCTAACCGCGTTGGTGGCACAGACGAGGTCGTATTCTCACTGGCACTTGAGAGTGCTCGCTCCTCGCGAATCATCTCAAGCTGCGAAGTCGGATTCATAGAGAGGAGGAAGTCAGACTGCCGAGGTGCACCACCAGCTGCGAGGATCGCGGCCCGTTGAACCGCATTTTGCAACTCACGGATATTGCCCGGCCACGGATGGTTCACAAGTGCATCGATAACTTCATCAGAAAGCCGTGGGGCGTTCTCACCAAGAAACTGGCGCATAAAGTATTCAGTAAGCACCTTGATGTCGGCCTTCCGCTCTCGGAGAGGTGGCAGCGTAAGGGGAATAACGTTCAATCGGTAGTAGAGGTCAGCGCGGAATTTCCCTTCACGCACATGGTCCTCTAAATTTCTGTTCGTTGTCGCGAGCACCCGAACATCGATCGAGATCGGATCCTTACCACCAACACGATCGACCTCGCGCTCCTGAAGAACACGCAAGAGCTTTGCCTGTAACGCGAGCTCCATCTCGGAGATTTCATCCAAGAGGATGGTTCCTCCATGAGCCATCTCGAACTTACCGATCTTACGGTTCTGCGCGCCGGTGAACGCTCCTTTCTCATGTCCGAAAAGTTCACTCTCAAGAAGGCTAGCCGGAAGGGCCGCGCAGTTAACAGCGACGAACGGCTGACTCGCGCGGGGACTACTTGTATGAACGAAACGGGCTATGAGCTCTTTACCGGTTCCTGACTCTCCCTGAATGAGCACGGTAGCCTCACTGCGAGCTACGGCCTCCGCTACCTCAAGAACCCGCTTCATCAGTGGGTCTTGCGAGATAATTGGCCGACCTCGATTTTGTCGAGGAGCACGTTGCCGCGAGGCCTTACTCTCAGGCAGGAGCACTCGCTCAACGATTCGCTCAAGGTCCTGAGCCGTGAACGGCTTGGTAATAAAATCTGCAGCGCCGTTCTGCATCGCCTCAACAGCCTGTGTGATAGTGCCATACGCCGTGATCATAATAAGCGGTGTTTCGGAGCCCTTTTTCTGCAGAGCGGCGAGAAGCTCGCTGCCAGACATCTGCGGCATCTGCTGATCGGAAATAATCAGATCAAACGACTCTCGCTCCAGTAACTCGAGAGCAGAGAGTCCGTTGTTAACAACGGTGACGTCAAAGTCCTTTCGACTGAGACACGTCTTCACCGCGAGCTGCATCTGGGGATCGTCATCGGCGACGAGTACTCGTTGACGCGCACCTTGAGCGCCTCGCTCCCCGTTCTGGTTGTCAGTATCGTTCGTATCCATACCCGATTCCCCTTAACCTTGAGCCGCTCGCCGCGGCAAAACCACCGTAAATTCAGCCCCCGGCGTGTTACGCGCCGAGATCGCCCCCCCGTGGGCAACGACAATCCGTTTAACAATCGACAAACCGAGCCCCGTCCCCTCTCGACGACCCGAGGCAAAGGGCTCAAACATCCTTGGCATAATCTCTGAGGGAATACCCGGACCGTTGTCACGCACAACCAACGATACGGTGTCCGATGCCTCATCCTCAGTCATAGAGATAGCAATCTCCCCAGCGAAGGCCGTTACTTGAAGGGCATTCGTCATAAGGTTGTACAAGCACTGCCGGAGCGCCTGCTCATCCGCGACGATGAAGGGATTTCCATTGAGGCTCGCGAATATTCGAGCGTTGGAACCATACAGACCTGAGA
>JALRCK010000441.1 GCA_023262305.1 Deltaproteobacteria bacterium | reverse complement strand
ATCTCCAGGTAGTAGCGATCCTTAAACGTTCGTGCGTAGAACTCGATCAACTCTTTGGCGCCCTTGTAGTCATCAAGCATGGTGGCTTGTGCCACCTCTCCCGCGAGACATCCACTCAGAACGATTAATCCCTCTGAGTGTCGCTCCAACAGCTCGTGATCGACCCGAGGCTTGAAGTAGAAACCCTCTTTATAGGCGAGGCTCGAAAGCTTGCACAGGTTGTGGTACCCGGTCTTGTTAGCAGCAAGAACCGTAAGGTGGCACGTTCCGGCGCCCCCTTGAGCTCGCATCTTTCGCTCATGGCGAGAGCCGGGCGTGACGTAGAGCTCACAGCCGATAATCGGTTTAATGCCACACTTCTTCGCCTCATAAAAAAACTCAACGGCTCCATGCATATTGCCGTGGTCGGTCATCGCAATCGCGGGCTGACCGAGCTGGGCAGCGTGGGCGATCACGTCTTTGAGCTTATTCGCCCCATCGAGGAGGCTGTACTGGGTGTGAAGGTGGAGATGAGCAAACTGCGACACGTCGGTCCAGAAAAAAAAGAGAAAAGACAAGCGGTGTTACGACCCTTCATCCTATCCCCTCCAGAGCGAACCCTCAAGCTAAAGAAAGGTGCTCATACGTGGTTTTTTAAGACCCGCTGACCCTGCGCAAAACCCGCCAAAATCTCCCCTCCACGCCTCCCATGGGGGGTCACTCAGGCCGCCGATTGCCGTAGCCCCGGAACCAACTCCGGACCGGCAACTCGCAGGATATCCGACGCCCGATAGAATTTCTCAAGGGAGTCAAGGAGCTTGAGATCCTCACTTCCTCCCTCGCCCGTGGCTACCTCGCGCAGCCGGTTCAACTCCCCGATCATCTCCGAGAGTTTGGGGTGAAAATTGTCCGGGTCTTTCGGGTCTCGTATGTTTTTGACGAGCTGGAGCTTCCCCCCATACCGGTAGAGGGCATACTGGCGCAGAAGCTCAGCTGAGCGAGCATCAGAGAGGTCGAGGTCAGAGTTAGCCAGCTGATATCGGACCCACAACTTCCTTGCGTCCGGATTCTTTGTCTCAGCCAGTATCTCCTTTCGCCCCTCTTTCAGCGCCCGGTAGTAAACATCCTGGGCATCAAAATCGAGCCGATAAATATCCTGCTCAATATCACCATCCCCTCGCTCAAAAAAATTCGAGAGGGTGGTGTTCTTGAACTGTCCCAGAGCTTTACGCGCCAACTGCTGCGTCTCAGGGCTGCCAATGGCTCTGCCAGAGGTGAAGAAGGAGTGCTTCATCGGCTGGCGCCACGAGATACACGTGGGCGCCTGATTCTCTGCGTACCGGTCGAGGTTAATCCATAGAGAGGACTTCTTATTCTCATCCAAGAGGCACATCGGCACCCGCCGCACCGCAGCGGTCTCGTCGAGATCGTACTCCGGCTCCTCAATCTCGTAGACAGACCCACTTCGAGCGGTTGAATGAAGCGGACCACCCTCATACGCCTCGTAGGTCCTGACGTCGAGGGAACAGTGCTCTTTGAGCCACCGAGCAAGTCGGATGGTTAGCAGCACATCCTCGCGTGACTCGTGAGCCTGAACCCCCTCAAGAAGATTGAGGGCATGGCTGACCGTCTGCAGCGACAGCGAGAGCCGCTTCTCGCCACTGCACTGCTTTCGCACCAACTCTCGAAACTCTCGGTTCGTAATGTACGCTTTCTGAGCCACATGGAGAAGATCTCGATAGGAGAGCCCCTTGAGATAGGGATTTATACCGTTGCGGATAAAACTCGTGCGTAGGTAATTGAGATCGAAGCGCGAGGAGTTGTATCCGACAAAAGCCACCGCGCCCTTTGCGTTGTGAATACACGTAGCGAGAAACTGCTCAATCTTCCGCATAGCAACAGGTTCGCTGTCGAGCGCCCGCTGCTGATGCTCTACCACATCGGTGCGATTCGCTAGGATCGCTCCCGGGTCTGGGAGCTGGAGGCGATTGATCTTAACGAGTCCCGAGAGCTCTGCAATCGGACTCATCTCATCATCGACCATGATGAAGGAGTAATTGAGGATCTGACCTACGGTGTTCTTGGTGGTAGTTTCAAGGTCGTAGAAAACGGCATACATGGACCCAAGAGTACACCAAAACAGGCGCAAGGGAACGGCTGAATCCGGTTCGTTTCAGTTCCAACCATCTCCCTTACGCGTAACTGCTAATTGCTAAGCAGCTCTTGCAACTCCGCCAGGATCGCCTTGTGCTCAAGCGCGTGGTGCTTTGATGAGCCTGCCGCCGTTGCAGCCGATGCTGGTCGCCCGACATAGGTAGGTTCGATGCCGAGCGTGTCGCGCAGATGAGGCGCGATATAGCCCCAAGCACCCATGTTCTTCGGCTCCTCCTGCACCCAGACGATCCGCTGAGCGCCGGTCTCTCGGAGAATCCTTGTCACATCGGCTTGCGGGAACGGGTAGAGCTCCTCGATCCGCACCAATCGAGCTGACACCCCGCCTTGAAGTGCACCTGCCACGTCATGAAAGATCTTGCCCGACATAAACACCACGTTGCGTGACTTCTTTCCGGAGAGCTCGGTCTCAAGCACCCGCTTGAAGCCCCCTGAGGTCATCTCTGCCAGAGAGCTCATTGCAGAGGGCAACCGCAGAAGGCTCTTAGGGGTCATAATCACAAGGGGGCGCTTAATCTCGGAGAGCCCTTGCCTCCGTAAGAGGTGAAAGTGCTG
>JALRCK010000440.1 GCA_023262305.1 Deltaproteobacteria bacterium | reverse complement strand
GAACGCTGTGAGGTGCTCAAGGGTCGTCTTTCCTCGAGCCACTACACGCTTGCAAAACGGCAACACCATCTTTGCGCAGACCTTGTTCGGTACGCTGGTGATCGGACCGATCGCTTGAGACATCTTGTAGACCGGAACTCCGTTAATCATGAATGGAGCTACGGTGAGAACGTTAAAGGGGAGAAACTTTTCCCGTCCATCGATGAACGCGACTCCCGCGAGGTCAAAGAGGGCATCGACGTTGAGGAGAGCTTGAATCTTTTGTCCGTGATCCGCGGTGAGTGACGCTCCTTTGCCGAGCACCTTTGCGAGCACAGCTCCTGGACACCACTGCAACGCTATCTGCTTCGGAGTAGCATCGTGAATGAATACCCGCGAGATCGGATGTGACGCGAGCCACGCGCGATCTTCGTCAGGGGCGTAGGAGAGAACGTGAATGTTCGCGGTTGGAAAGCGTTTGTGGATCTGCTCGATCGTTGTGAGCAGCATCGCCTCAGCTCCACGGTTACCTGTGAAGGTTGCTGCGATAATCGCGAAGTTGCGGGAGCTCTCGTTCATCGTTTCTTCGGTGCCTCACTTGAACAGACGGTCTCGGACGGTGTAGCGCCGAGATGGAGACCGACATTGTAGTGGAAATTCAATCGCTTAGAAACCAAGATAGGGATTTATTTTTGCTACAGTGCCGCCGGCTGACGAGGAGAGGAGGGCCCTTTTGGGTAATTGTGGCAGGGGGTTAGAAAATAGAGATGGAGCGACCGCGAAGGATAGCGGCGAATAATGTGGGGGCACGACGTTGTGCGAGAGGCTCTTTCCGTCGCTGAGCATCAGGGCAGCGGGCTCCAGTCCCTTAGGTGCTACAAAAAAAGTGGAGCTGAAGCGTAGATCTCCCCCGTCCTCTCCAGAAGAGGCTCAAGACAAAAGCACTTAAATTTTAATCATCGCTCATTCCTTGAGCTACGGACTCGGCCCTCCCACAAAATCAAAATATCGCCGCGTACAACGGCTCTGAGGCGCGTCACACATGTCGTGACGACGCTCCCTATCGTTTTTGCTCCGCATGGCTTCCTGCGCCATCCTGGAGCGTTTAATCGCTTGTGTCATAACGGACTCCTCCTCAAATCATCACTCACACACCACATAGGCGTTCGGCAGACCGTTCAACACGGTCTTAAGACCCGCCACCTCTCCTTGTTTGCGTTTCTTCAGGTACTCAAGTCCGCGTGGGAACTTGAGGTCGTACAACGTCGAGAACGTCTTAATCAGGACATCCTTCGGAATTCGAATCGTTGAGCACGACATCGGAGCGATGTCGCACACAAACTTGTCGCCGGACTTCGCCGCAAGGAATCGGCGCATCATCACCATGACTCGTGCGCCGCGAGAGAGGATCATCATGCTCGTTTGTTTGGTTCCATCGGGCTTCCAGCGTCCCACGCGAGCAGCTCTGGTCGCCTCACGGACCATTCGGAGGATCGCTCTGCGCGTGTAGTCTATGGGGGAGAGCAGCTGAGCATCGGAGAGGTATCGACATTCTCCCGGCACTCCAGTGTCCGCGCAGACCTCGGGTGTTTGAGGTACAACAACGCTCTCACCGAGGAATTTCCACACGCCCTGCAATCCATTCGCCGTCAGGAAGTGGTGCTCAGGAATGAAAAAGCCACTTGAACCGGGCGCAAATATCTCTGGCGGTGAAGCGCCACCACTCACTGAGTAGATTGCGTTCAGCTCGTTGAGCTCAAGGGGGACTGATAGAGCATGGTCGGTTGAGTTGCTTGACCCAAAGAAGATATTCGGCGCGCCGCTCACGACGACGCGACACGGGGTCTTGTTCGCACGTATCAAGCGAGTCGCTGCGAGTTGCACCGGACTACGCGCAGCGAGTTGCGCACCGGTTTCGCGCAACGCCTCAAACGCGATCGCCTCAAGCCCGGTCTCGACTGTGTGGAGTTGTCCGATAGTCAGCGGCTTAGTCACCTTGCCATCAACGTCGGTCTTTTGAGTCTCGGCATCGATAACGATCGGCGCGCCAGCGATCGGCGTTTCCTCAATAGTGAGGAGGAAGGTGATCGTCGCCAAGGGGGGCGTGGGTGTCGCCGTCGGTGTCACCGTGGCGGTAGGCGTGATAGTTGGCGTCGGAGTTATCGTGAAGGTGGAGGTAGGTGTGTATGTGTGCGTGAAGGTGGGTGTGACCGTTGGAGTCGATGTTGGAGTTGTCGTCGGGGTAATGGTTGGAGTCTCTGATGGAGTGTTTGATGGAGTGATCGTTGGTGTTGCGGTAAATGTGTTCGTCTCAGTCGGGGTAGCAGAGGGTGAGGCTGTAGCAGTGTAGGTCGGAGACTCGGTCGGTGTTGCGGTTGGGGATGGGGTTGGTGTCACCGTTGGAGTCGCGCTTGGAGTTACCGTTGCAGTTTCTGTAGCTGTCACCGTTGGTGTAGCGGTCGCGGTTGACGTAGAGGTTTCAGTTGGCGTGCTTGACGGGGTCTCCGTTGGTGTTTCAGTGGGCGTGCTCGTCGGCGACGTAGTCGGTGTCGCTGTAGCTGTGGTGGTAGGTGAGGGGGTCGGAGAGTCTGTTGGTGTGCTTGTCGGAGTTTCGGTCGGCGTGTCGGTAGGTGTCTCTGTAGGTGTTTCTGTTGGTGTGTTCGTTGGAGTGTGACTTGGGGTCTCTGTCGGAGTTTCAGTAGGGGTCGCGGTTGGCGTGCTGGTCACCGTTTCCGTCGGAGTTATCGTTGGT
>JALRCK010000043.1 GCA_023262305.1 Deltaproteobacteria bacterium | reverse complement strand
AGAGTTGCGTTAAGGGCGGCTCTGATAGTGGCAGTACACTGCGACGGGCAGGTGACATCATCACGAGGGGCAAGATCTTCTGCGGTGAGGATGAAGGGAAAGCGAATCATCCATTGCACAGCGTCGGCCGGCTTGACGAGAATCGACTTTTCAATCGGCTTGCCATTTCGTGCCGTAACGCTCTCGCCTGCTGCGGCGCTCACATCGCCTGAGGCGTTTGAGGCTCGTATCGATCCGTGCAGCACCTCAACGGTTGTTGAGGTATCAGAGACCTCCACAACCAATTCGGTTCCATAGATCGCCGCATTCAGTTGTGGCGTCTTGATGAGGGGCTCTTTGCGCGCCTCACGTGAAAAGAAAAAGGTACGACCGCGAGATTGCGTAACAGACGGTGCTCCGGTGGCGGCGACCGTGTTGAATGTCAGCGCCGAGAGTCTTCCCATCCGCACAAGGGCTCCATCGATGAAGCGAAAGGCTGCGGAGCCGTCCTCTCCGGTTCGCACGGTATCACCAACAGCAAGGGGTGCATTGACCTGTATGGGCTTCCATTCTGAGGATTGGACCGATCTGACCTCAACGCCACCCTCAGCGACATATACATGGGCTACTACCGGGGCTTGAGCCTGAGCAATAAGGGGCATTAGCGCAACAGAGACGAGCGCTTGCACCAAAAAATGCAAATAAAATAACCCCTTAGCTTTTCCCAAAGAACAATCCCCCTGTCGATGAGATGCTGAAAAAGCCTCCGGGGAAGCCTAAAAATAAGGCTCGAATCGAGATGTTAGGTGCCCAAACGGTCGATATGACCGGTAGGGGCACGGAACGAACCGCCCCGGGGAAGGCTACTATGGGATTCGTAAGTGGAGGGGTTTTTCAGCACCTCCCCCACGGACATGTGATCGCTAAGAGGTATCGCATCGTTCGACCGCTCGGGTCGGGCGGGATGGCCTCCGTGTACCTAGCTGAGGATATCGTCCTTGGCGAGTCGACCGTAGCGATCAAGATTCTTCGTCGGGATCGCTCTGTTCGCGAGGATGTGGTCCAACGATTTCTGCGAGAGGTCCGACTAACACATAAGATAAATCACGAGAATGTCGTCCGCACATTCGATTTTGGGCAGGATGGAGACACGCTCTTCTACACCATGGAGTACCTCGCTGGCTCAACCCTTGAGGCGATGCTCCCTGAGAGCCATTTGCCAATTCCCAAGATACTCACCATCGCGAAGCAGTTGATGAGGGGGCTTGCAGCCATCCATTCAGTGGGAATCATCCACCGTGATCTGAAGCCGGCGAATATCATCATGCAAGATGGAGGCAAGCTGAAGATCGCTGATTTCGGAATTGCTCGCGGCGGCAAATCAGTGCTCACCGTGGATTCAGGGGAGATCGTTGGCACCATTACCTACCTTGCGCCAGAGACCCTTGTCGGTGACGAAGCCACGATAGCGGTCGACTACTACGCACTTGGCGCAATCATTTATCAACTTTTGACTCAGCACGTTCCGATCGATGATGACGTTCCAGCGCGGCTTCTGATTCGAAAAGTTGAGGAGGCTCCCCGAGATCCCCGAGAATATCGAGATGATATTCCGGAATGGCTAGCGCGAGGCATCCTCGGTTTGCTGGAGGTTGAGCCCCAGATTCGCATGAAGGCGCTCAATTCATTCGCGATGAACGTCGACTCATATGCGCCGAAAAGCGCGTCCGATAGCCTCGTGAGCAATCTCGTACCCGAAACTGTATCGATCGACGAAGTCTTAGTAGATAAGCCCGTCCGGGCGAGGATTCTCGCTAAGAGGCGTCGTGGAACTATCCTAGCCAAAGCGATGCTCGCTCTGCTGGCGGCATTAATCGTCATGCCGGTGTGCCTTACCAACCTCTCCACCCGAGTTGAGATGGGATACCTCGACACCCTCTTCACTCTACGCGGGCAGCGCTCTCCCCGACCGGAGCTCGTGGTCGTGTCCATAGATGAACAGAGCTATAGCAACCTCGGCGTATCTCTCACCGGACAGTGGCCGCGAGAGCTTCATACCAAGCTCCTTTCCAAACTCAAGACTTTCGCTCCTAAGCGCGTTGTATTTGATGTTCTGTTCGTTGGAGAGTCAGCTGACCCACAGGTTGATGCGGGGCTCGCCGCCGCGATGGGTCAGGTCCCCACCGTGCTCGGAGCAGCGACAAGCTCCTCCCAGCAAGCGACAGTGAATGGTTCATACTTTTTAGAGCAGCTCATACGACCCTCTCAGATCTTCGTTGATAATTCGCAAGCCCTTGGCAATGTGGCTCTCACTTCAGAGAGTGGTAGGGTTCGCGGTTTCCCCGTGATTCGTTCCGAGATGTTCCCCGATCTTGCATCTCTCGCCGAAGCTGCCAGTGGTCCGCTTGAGAAGCATCGCCACCCCGCGCCGCGAGATCTGATTAATTACTACGGTCCAGCGCGAACTATCCCGACCGTGCCCTACTACATGGTCCTCGATGATGCGAGCCAGCTCCCCGAGCATGTTTTTAAAGACAAGATTATCTTCATAGGATTAAACCTTCGCAGTCGAACAGGACCCTCGCAGCGCGAGGCCTTTTCGACCCCTTTTGACGAGTCAACATTTGGCACAGAGGTGCATGCGACCCAGACATCAAACCTCCTTGCAGGAGATTGGTTACGTAGATTCGACGTGTCTGATGAAGTGGCAGTGAGCTCCGCCATAACGATGACCCTCGTGGTACTTGCTCTTAGCGTCTCCGGTGCCCTTTTGTTGGTGTATCTGACAGGTGTTGTGCTGTTGATCGGGTTGGGGCAGTACCTTCTCTTTCTCCTCGGCATCGTTGTGCCAGTGGTTACCCCGATCTGCGTAGGGGTTTTCTGCGGACTACTCTTTCGCGCACTATTGGGAAGTCATGCCGGATACGCGCGTTGGCGCGGTACATTTTCACAGTAGCGCTACACGGGGCGTGCTACTCTGCTTCACTTTGCATGTTGTGGAACACCGACTGGACATCGTCGTCTTCCTCCAACTTGTCAATGATTTTTTGGATCTCTTGTTCCTGATCAGAGCTGACCTTGATGTAGTTTGACGGGATACGTTGAGAGCTTGCACTCTTGACCTCAACTCCACGGGCTTCCATTGCTTTTTGGAGATCTCCGAATTGCTTGAAGTTGCAGTAGATCAAGAGTCCGTCGTCAGCCTCGAAGATCTCCTCAAGACCGTGGTCGATCATCTCAAGCTCGAAATCATCGAGGTCGCCAGATGGAGCGGCGATCTTGAAGACCCCCTTGCGCTCAAAGATATATTCTAGGGCGCCCGTTGTAGCGAGATTTCCTTTGTGCTTGTCAAGGATGTTGCGGACGTTTGCAACCGTACGAGTTGGGTTGTCGGTCGCCGTTTCGATGAAGAGACCAACGCCATGAGGAGCAAACCCCTCGTATGTGATCTCGTTGAGGTCGGCCTGATCCTTTGAACTCGCCCGCTTGATAGCGGCCTCAATTCGATCTTTGGGCATATTAAGCGATCGTGCGGTTTGAACGGCCATGCGGAGACGCGGATTGCTCTCGACGTTGGGACCAGCAAGCTTTACGGATATCGCGATCTCTTTGCCGAGCTTGGTGAACGCCTTCGCGTTTTTAGCCCACCGAGCGAACATGCGGTCTTTGCGTTTTTCGAAGATACGGCCCATACAAATCTCCACTATCGAGGGGATGCCCCTAACCGCGGCAGGATATCGCTAAATGGCGGGAACAGGCAAATCAGGAAAGGGAAAAGCCATTCGTTTTCGCCGTGCATGGGGGTGAAAAGACTACAAAAAAAAGAGTACCTCGGGGGATCGCTGGGTGAAAAAGCCTTGTGGAGGAGGTGCCCGTAACCCTGGAAACAGCTCTCACTGTTCGCGATTACCTTGAAATGGTCGTACCACTCCCTGGATTGCCGCTGAGAGCTGCCGATATAATCAGGGGGCGTGAGGCGTCACAAATGATGGCTCGGGAGCAGCCAGCCTCTAAAGCTCTGAGCGCGCACTGCACCTTTGGAATCATCCCACCAGAGATCGTTCCATCCGCGATGAGCTGTTCGATCTCTAAGCGAGAGAGAGAGGGTTGAACCTCACCGTTCTTCTTCACACCAGCCACATCAGTCAAAAAGACGCAGCTCTCAACGCGCAAGGCGCCAGCGATCGCGGCCGCGGCATAGTCGGCGTTCAGATTGAGTGGCTCACCCGAGGAGGACTCCCCGACAGGTGAGATGACTGGAACATGTTCACCCGAGAGAGCCGCCATAATCGGAGCCGTGTTGGTTGCTACGACCTCACCAGTTTGGCCGAGGTCCTCTCCGTTCTTGCCAACGAGCCTGCGGGCCTCAAGCATGCGACCATCGCGTCCAGAGAGTCCCAGCGCTGGTGAGCCTGACCGTGTAATCCGTGAAACGAGGTCGCTGTTGACCGTTCCCGACAGCACCATCTCTGTAATCCTCATCGCCTCCGGATCGGTCACTCTGAGTCCGTCGATGAAATGCGGGATGAGCCCCACACGCTCCATCATCCGAGATATCTCTTTGCCTCCGCCATGAACGACAACCACCGGTACGCTCAGCGACGCTAGAGCGGCGACCTCTTCGCAGACGAGGTGCTTTGTCTGCTCGTTCTCCATCGCGGCGCCGCCGTATTTCACCAAGACGGTCTTTCCTTGATACTCACGTATCTTAGGGTAGGAGGAGCTTATGGTAGTGGCGACAGAGGATGTCATAGAACTCCTTTACACAGGTCCAAGAGCGGCGTGCATGAGCCCATGCTCCTGAGGAAGCCTGAAGATGATATTGAGGTTTTGGATGGCTTGACCCGCCATACCCTTTACGAGGTTATCGATGCAGCTCATAACGCACACCTGTCCATCCCGAACGGTGACGCAGATGTCGCAAAAGTTGGTTCCAACGACATCCACCAATCGAGGGGGTGTCATTCGCATGCGCACGAAGGGTGAGTCCTTGTAGAACGATGCAAAGTGTTCTCGGATACTCGATTCACTCTCGGGTTTTGTGAGGGTGGCGTACGCTGTGATGAATTCGCCGCGAGATGTTGGAATCAGGTGAGGCACAAACATCATGGAGTGCTCGCGTGAGAATTGCTCCCCAAGAGCCTGAAGGATCTCTGGCTCATGTCGGTGAGTCAAAACCTTGTAAGCTGTGAAGTCAGCGCACCTGCTCGGATGATGCATCGATGCTTGCGGCTCGCGACCTGCACCAGAGGTTCCCGTCTTTGCGTCAACGATGACCGTTTTCTCAAGGCTAAACTCCCTGAGGGGCGCAAGCGCCATGATCGCCGCGGTTGCAAGGCATCCCGGGTTTGTTATGAAGCGAGTTTTTGCAGGGGTCTTTGTGACCTCTGGAAGACCGTAAGTGAATTGAGAGCGTATCTGTGGAGAGAAGGGGACTTCAGGATAGAACCGCTCGTGTTGCGCTTTATCTGTGAGACGCAAGTCTCCTGAGAGATCGATCACGGCGGTGGTGTCGGGAAGCCCCTCAGCCAGGAGCTTTTCTAACGTTGGAACCGCAAGACCACTCGGCATTGCCAGCACGACAGCGCTCCGTTCATAGGAGCGAAGCGTAGAGATCGATAGGGTTTCCTCGAACGTGAGACTGCAGATGCCACTTAAGTGCGAGTGAATTGAAGTAACGCCTTTGCCGACGTGAGAGCGAGAAGAGACGCCGCAGACTTCGATATCCGGATGAAGGGAGAGGAGCCGGATCATCTCTCCGGCGCCGTACCCACTCCCACCAATGATGCTTACGCCGAATCTCTTTTTCATCTGATCACCGACCATTCCAGAAGAGAGCAAACTTTTCGTTCAAGCACGCCCCGAAATTTTGCTTCTCAAAATACTCTCGCGCTGATGTGACCACCATAATCTCTCGGATATTTCGCCTGCGCCCCTCGGCGACCGCTTCCGCTATGAGGGCCTTGCCCACCCCTTGTCGCCTGTAGTCACCGTGCACCACGAACGAGCGGATTTCGGCGATCTTTGGGCTGTAGATCTCTAGCACGCAGCTTCCCACGATGCGACCATCTTTTTCGCACACGTACGTTGTCCCGATGAGCTCAGCGTAGTCGTCATTTGAGCGAGGAAGGAGTGTCCCCAGATTAGCGTTAACTAGCGCCAGGATTCCTGGGATGTCATTCAGAATAGCTTTTCGAATCATGGTCTACCTTTTGTTGAGGGCTCCGTTGCGGAGCGTGTATGCCGTTGGCTTGTGGGTCCGCTGGGGCATATCCCTCTTTACGCCAAAGATTCTGGAGAGGGTGTCCGATCTCTCAACAGGGGTGGGGGTCCATGCAGCCCTGGAGGTGGCAACATCCGGCCAGACCCACCAGTTAAAACAACAACATAACTAAAGTCAACGGCAGCCGGAGGATAAGTCCCCCTGTGCGCCCCTCTCTACTGGTTTTTCGTAGAAAAAGTGCCCCGTGAGAAACGCTCTTGTGCGCCTAGTAAATGGCTCCACTCCCGAAAGCCCAGAGTGTTGAGTGTCGATTGATTCTTTATCTGGGTTCGCCGGTACAGCTTGTTGTTTGAAGTCTACGGTAGCACTGGAGTGTTGTTATGGGTCATGCACGCGGGAATAAGAGACAGGGGGGTGGCCAAGGGGGATTTGGTGGCGCTGAGGTAGATGATGTCGCAAATGATTGGGACTACTCCTATGATGTGAAGCCGAAGAAGCCGAGGCAAAACTGTGTGCTGATCATTGATGATGACCCATCGCAACTTGGCATGCTGCAGTTGATGGTGGAGCGCGCCGGATACAAAGTGATCACCGCGGACTCGGCCGAGCAGGCTCTCCAGCTCGCTGAGGAGCGTCCGTTCAATGTGATAGTGGCAGACTACAAGATGCCAAACATGAGTGGTTTTGACTTCGTCAAGGCGTTGCGGCGTATGGACGCAGAGTGGAACACGCAAGAGGTTCCGGTCATCGTGCTGACAGCATGTGGTGAGGACCTTGAGTTCTCAGCTCTTGAGAAAGGAGCCGACATGTTCTGTGAGAAGTTCAGGGCCGAAAGCCTACTGGTGAAGCAGATCCGATTCCTCCTTGAGATGTAGCCAGTTTCGCAAGGAGAGATCTCACCGTAAAAAGGTAGGGCACCTCAAAGCAAAACGCTCGAAATAAATTCGATCGTGCGCTGTGAGGTGCCCTAAAGCTTTTTTCCTTACGCGACCCTCTCAGGACGGTAAGGCGCAGAGCTTGGCGCAGAGATCCTCTTTGGCGGAGCCGTGTCCGGCGCCGCCAGCGGAGGAGGTGCAGTTTGCGTTGGAGGAGAAGGCGGCACGGGCAGTATCATCGATGGCGGCGGGACCGGCAGACAGGGCGGAGCAGAGTGCTTCGCTGTTGTCTGGCATCCCGTGACCACCAGGATAGAACCCACCAAAACCGCTAGAGCCCCCACGTCACTCATAGACATCGAACGACCTCATACTTTGTACATCTCCCTTCGGGAGGGTGTCACACGTCAGCTCACCGTGAGCGAAACGCAACACCCTTCAGAGGCTCTCTCAGGTTAGCCTGCCAAGGGTGCAGCGTGTTCGCCACAGGGAGCGTTTTATGAGGATCATTCGCTCACAGCGTTCTCGTTAAAACCGTGCCGCTTAGGAGGTGCCCATACGAGGTCGTTACGAGATACAGAGGAGGGTATGCTGCCTGCCCTGAACGGCGGTGCCTAACAGCCCTAAAAAGCTCAGAAAAGAGACAGGTCGCCACAAATACGGACAGAAGCGAATCCGGTTAAGGGGAGCCTCCATCTTATAGAAGCACATGGGATCTCTAAAGGTTTTTACCAAGCTAACGCACGATTCGCGAATCTTTGTGGCGGGCCATCGGGGGCTCGTTGGATCTGCTATTGTTCGTCGCCTCCAGTCCTACGGTTTTAACAATCTCGTCTTAAGAACTCATGCAGAGCTCGATCTCATCGACCAAGCGGCTGTGAAAGAGTTCTTTCGAACAGAGAAGATCGATTTCGTATTCGTCTGCGCAGCCAAAGTAGGGGGCATCCTCCACAACTCAAAGCATCAGGCCGACTTCATCTACGAGAACCTGATGATATCGGCGAACGTGATTCAAGCAGCAGCCGAGTTTGGAGTTAAGAAGCTCCTCTACCTGGGAAGCTCCTGCATCTATCCAAAATTCTCTCCTCAGCCAATTCCTGAGGAGGCGCTCCTCTCAGGCCCTCTTGAGCCAACGAACGAAGGGTACGCAATCGCGAAGATCGCTGGACTCAAATTGTGCGAGAAATTCTACAAGCAGTATGGAAAGTGCTTCACCTCGGTTATGCCGACGAATATGTACGGACCGAACGATAACTTTCATCCGGACCACTCTCACGTTATTCCGGGGATGATGCGGCGATTCCATGAGGCTACCCGAAATGGAGCCCCCTCTGTAACTGTGTGGGGAACAGGCTCTCCGCGACGAGAATTCCTCTACTCCGATGATTTCGCCGAGGCTGCACTCACCGTGATGGAGCACTATGATCAGCCCGAGTTCCTCAACGTTGGGACAGGCGAGGATGTAACGATCAAAGAGCTCGCGTACACGATGGCAAAAGTCGTTGGGTTTAGGGGCGAGGTAATCTTCGATTCAACCAAGCCAGATGGTACCCCTCGCAAAGTGCTCGATGTGGCTAAGATTAAGTCTCTTGGTTGGGCGCCTCAGATATCGCTTGAAGAGGGGCTCAAGCTCGCTTATGAATGGGCTCTTCAGGCGGATGCCTTCACCCTTCCAACCGGGTCTCGAGATCAAGCGCACACCAACGCGTAGCGTTCGACTCAAAGTTGGGTGGTCTCAAAAGGGAATCAACTTGTGTCGGAGATACACGTATCCGAAGGAGCTAGCAGCTCATTTCTTAGCACAGTAATTTACTCACAAGTGCGGTCTTTCTATCGCAAAGGCCCTCGTACCGTTTGTACATGGTACTTCCTACCCGAATCACTACCCTCTGATGCGAACTAATAATTATCGCTACTGCCACCTTTAACGCGGAGATACTGATTGCCCGAAGTTCGCTCCAAAGTACCGTGTGCCAGCTGAGGAGGGGCGTTACAACTGCGCGAATGCCATCACCATGATCGCGTTGATGACGCGACCTCCGTCCTCGTCGAACCTGAAATACGGTCCGAAGAAGTACCGGTCTCTGTCGAATCCAGCTTTTGGTCCGTTGTACTCTGAGTTGAGGTTGAAAAATATCTCGTTGTACCCTGTAAGCCCAAAATTCTTGGATTCCGAAAGTGCATAGCTCCCCCGTAGAAGGTATCTCGTTCGGTTCGAAGGACCGCCTGCGTCCTCTATAAATCGTTGCTCTTGGCGGAGTCGGTGCTGCCAATCAAGCCCCCACCGCGTGTCACTCACGAGCACCTGTTGCCAGATGCGATTCTCATTTCGGAAGCTCTTCTCGTACGAGGAGTTCATATAGGTCGGAGTCCAGGCGTAGCCGAGAAAAAGAGCCACGTTGGGGTGTATGTTGTAACCGATGGCTGGCCGAATGAGGAGTCGCTCAAGCCGGGAGATATCGTCTCCAATTCGAGGTTGCGCCTCCATGTAGGCGAACCACTCCTTCTCTTTGTCGAGCGATACTGTGGTGATGACCTGCGTCCAGCTCTGCCAGTCTACCGATTGAGCAACGCCTCGAGAGAGACCGAGCACGAAAAAGCAGATGATGAAGAGTGTGATTCGGTAAGGTGTCCTCATGTGTTCCTCCCTGATTTTGGGCAAAGTTACCCCCGCCCGTTGACGAACGCCAGTGTTTCACAGAGGGTGATTGTGGACTTTATTCGGCTCCTGACGATAGGTAGGAAAATCGAGCGCTTTTGTGTAAGTAGATGATCTTGGGTGGTGACCCGGTCCCCATCCCCGAAATACGATTAAGAGAGGGGCAAGGTGCGTCTATATCCGACACAAGTAGATTCCGTTGTGCTGCCCTGCTAGAGAATAGAGAAGCCAATCGACTTATCACGCAACGCCAGGTATGTAACATCTGCAAGCCATACAGAGGAACGCCATGAAGACCTTAGAAGAAATCACAAGCCAGATCGTATCGTTTCGAGACGCCCGTGATTGGAAGCAATTTCACGGACTCAAAGACATCGCGCTCTCCATGATGCTTGAGGCGGGTGAAGTGGGCGAGATCTTCCAGTTTAAAACCGACGCAGAGATCAACGAAAAGCTCGAGGCTCTACAAGAGCGCATCGGGGATGAGCTGTCGGATGTTCTCTACTGGACCCTCTTAATGGCTCACGATAGCGGGATCAACCTCGAAGAGGCGTTTGCGCGAAAAATGGCGCGGAATGAGTCCAAGTATCCGCTCGAAAAGGCGAAGGGGAGCAATAGAAAATATACGGAGCTCTAGCACCTACAGCTTCATCCGCTTGAAGATAAACTCGGGTATGTGCTGGATGATCAGCATGATGAAGCGCCAGAAGAACGGGGTGTACACCACCGCTTCACCGTTCCGCATAGCTTGATGAATTCGTTTGCCAACCAACTCCGGAGACGCGAAGAGTGGGCCCTTCTTGATGTGCGCAGTCATCGGGGTGTCGATGAAGCCCGGCTTCACAGTTGTGACCGAGACGCCCTTCGGCGCTAGTCGGTTGCGCAGTCCTTGGAGGAAGATCGTGAGCCCGCCCTTGGCTGCTCCGTACACATAGTTGCTCTGTCGGCCTCTATCTCCGGCAACTGAGGATATGACGGTGATGTTGCCCTTGCCGCGAGTTTCAAAATAATTCGCCAACCAGGTAAGGCATGCGAGTGGGCTGAGGAGGTTAGTGGTGAAGGCTTGCTCAGTGTCAGGCCACGCGCGTTCGCACCCTTTCTGATCGGGGAGATCTCCGTGAGCGATGAGCGCAGCGTCGATCTCGCCGAGTTTGTGGAAAGCCTGCTCGAGGAGCTGGTCATGAGAGCCGAGGTCTCGCGAGTTGAATGTCGCAGTGTGCACTGACGAAGCCCCTC
>JALRCK010000439.1 GCA_023262305.1 Deltaproteobacteria bacterium | reverse complement strand
AAAGAAGCATGGAGCCACCAGCTCCCACACCGCTCGCGACAGCGCCAAGAGCCACCGATCCATCAGCCGCCAAGGCCGCTCCCGCCGTGGAAAGGGCCCCAAATCCAAGTCCAGCTCCCTCAAACACCGCAATACCAGCCGCGGTATGAAGCGCTGTCTCAGGGAGCTTATTGACGGCATCTCGATAGGACGCATCAAACGCATCCCAGTTCCCCGCAGCGATCGCGTCCATCTGTTGCTCGAATACGGAGTTCGCGGTTTCAACCGCGATAAAAGAGCCGATCATCCCAGCGACACCGAATCCCTTTCTCCACTTGGTGGCTTCGTTGATCATTTGGGAGGCTTTAAGATTGGCTTCCCATCCAGCTTCGTAGTACGCGTTGCGAAGGCTCTCAAAGGTATTCCTTCGACCGACAGCCAACTGCCCATCTACGAGCCCCTCGATCGGAAGCCCCCCAATGACCGGCGGCTTGCCCCCCTCAACCATGCGATCAATGACTTGATTTGCCCCCTCCTCAACGAATTGGTTGCCGGCGACCGGATTCAGCCGATTAAATTCGTTGTAGACATCAGCTGGAACCTCCCTCGCGATCGCCTGGGCGGCAGCACCCGTAGCCGTTCCACCCACAACCTCTATAAATGCCACCCGATCGCCGATGACTGAGGTGTACTCACGAGGAACCACAGAGGGATATTCAACTACCGAGCCATCTCCAAGCACTACCCTGGTCCGGCCCCCCTCTTCGGTGTACACCCTGCCACCAAATCGTGACACCACCTCGTTGACCGCCGCTGTAAACGTTGGACCGCCTCTTACAACAACCTCTCCTGGAGCTGTCGGCGCCTTGAGGTTCTCCCGCAGGACCCTTCGAAGCTCCTGGATCGTTCTTCCCCCGGTCTCCCCGGTTTCCCTCCCCAATTCAGCGGTAACACCATGCGCCTCAGCGAGAGCGATCATGTCACCAACAGAAGCCGGATGTCTGGGGTCAACACTCCACGCCTTTGCTATCGCATTGCCTTTCAGGATCGTTATCAGAAGGTCCGCCGCAGAAATTGTTCGATAGCCGTTAGGCTCACTTCGAACTATCGTATTATGTACCTCTAATCCGAGCGTGATGCCGGTGTTCGGCACATCTGCCGTATTTATAATAGCAAAGCGATCCGGCACAGAACTAATGTATCCCTTCCACAGAGCCATGAAGGTTGATGCGTTGACGTTAACTCGAACGAATTGGTGATTCACCTTGGGTTTGACCTCAAACAAGCCAAGGCCCCGATCCCGTCCAGGGGGTCCCCTAAAGACCCAGTCCAAAATTATCTCGAATACACCTTCGCGGTTCCAGAGATCTGCCCATGTAGAGCCACTGGTTCGACTCGGAGCGAGAGACCGCAGGACCGCTTCCTTGAAACTGTCTGGCCATCTTTCACTGGTATCATTAAGAAAATTGACAGCTCTTCCTCGAACGCTCAGATCTTTATTTTGGAGGGCTAACTCTAATACCCTATCGTAAAATTCCTTGGGAATATCCGTGAGATTCGTGCTAATCGCACTCAGCGCCAAACCAAGCCTATGGAGTTTCTCTACCCTAAGCTCATCCTCGATTAGCTCTGGGCCCGTTTCTTCCACGGCCTTCACAGCCGATTGGAGTATCCCTGCCTCAATTTGGGGAGGGACCTTGCCGTTCCAAACAAATTGTCCGGAGGCCTCGCCACTCGCGATGAGCGCCGCAGCTCGCTCGATAACGGCGGGAGTTGCTTGACCACGTTCATACAAAACAGAAAGGAGCCGCCAATCATCAACAGAGGTGAATCCTTCCCCTCCAAATCCATTAAGAAACCAGTTGAGAGTGGGCTGAGGCCAAGTCTTCTGTCCTGCTAGAAAAGGCCCAGCCCAATCCCTCGGAATCTCCTGAATCTTGTTCCACACCGATGGCGGGACTTGAGCATTCCCAAAAGCCTCCGGAGGAAACTTCCGGAAATCCTGCAAAAATCCATTCACATACCAATCCATCAGGGTGGGTGGAAATGTTCGCTGATTCTTCAAAAAATCCACCATGCTCTCTCGATAATCCCCGCCCTGTGCGTGAACGATAGGAACGAGCTCAAGGTAGTTTGGGCTAAATCGCTCTCCAAAGACCCGAACCGCGGTGTCAAGGATCTGCGGCTTCATATTATCCGCGACATTTGCGGTGTCCCATGTGCGTACAGCTTCTCGAAATAGATTCCAAAATTGCTCTGGGCGTCCTGTGTTGAGAATATCCTGTGCAGGTTCAGGCCATCCGCGAGTTCTTTGAATCACGTCCACCTCATAGCGATAGAGTACCCCCTCCACCGCAGCTCTTTGCTGCCCCTCTGGTAACGGAGACCTTTGGACCGACGGATTAGCATACCTAATCCTTTCTCCCATATGGTCGTAATAGCGGAGCCGCATCTCATTGAGAGGCACCCCATCTGACCCAAATTTTTGAGCCTTCCCGGTTAAGAGCTCGCGATAGTGCTGAGCAGCGATATCGAGTCCTGGTCCAAAATCTTTACCTTGAATCAAGCCATCTCTCGCCAGCACTGAAAGTATCTGCTCCGCTAGCAGGAGCTCGGAATTGTTTAAAAGATATGCTGGAACCATCCCGTCCTTGAGGGCAACTCTTAGGTCTGATGCATAATCCTTAAACACTCGAGAGGCTCGAGAGGCGTTTTCTGGACTCATGAGGTCTGGCGTAACCGAGAATCCGTGT
>JALRCK010000438.1 GCA_023262305.1 Deltaproteobacteria bacterium | reverse complement strand
ATCCTGCTGCAAAGACTATTTTTGACAAACTGGTGACTGATCAAGCCACCAAGTTGGCTACTCCTGGCATGCTATCCACCTACGGCCCACTCGCCGCTCTCGGCATTGGCGCGTTAGGCGCGATGGGCGGCTTTAAAACCAAGGACGCTACGCCCCCTGACATGGCCATGTTCCGTGGGCCAAGTCCCCAGCAACTTGCTGCGGCAAGGCTCTATTACGGTGGTATTCGTCCCACGGCTTACGGCGGCATGTACCTGACCCCTCCCGGCTACGCTGAAGGCGGCGGTGTGATGGACACACCCCAGGCAATGCGTGTGGGTGGCAAGACCTATCCTCGCAAGATTGGCGCGATTAACGGTCCAGGGACCTACGAGCGAACGTGGAGTTCTTTGAGCAAAACCTGATTAGCACGTGGCCGACGACGCCAATCGATATCCTCTTCATGCGCAACGTCCTGATCTACTTCGATACTGAGACGAAGCGACAGATATTTGAAAAGGTAAAGACCGTGCTTGCCCCTGACGGTTACCTTTTCTTGGGGGTTGCGGAAACGCCCTACCGAATTGTTGAGGGATTCAAAAAGGTTGCAGGGACAACGAACATTTACCGGAGGGATCAGACCTCATGAGATAAATGAGAACGAATGTCTTAAGAATTGGGAGTGGAACGCCGACCAAAGGTATTAGGTTTTTACGGGAGCTACACTATGGACAGAGCCAAGATCAAGCCAACCGGGGTGGAGAGAAAACTCGGGGAAGAGGAGATTATTGTGAGTAAGACCGACACGAGCGGTCGCATCACCTACGTGAATCAAACTCTCCTCAAGATCTCAGATTTCACCGAGGAAGATCTGATCGGGCAACAGCATAGCATCGTCCGGCATCCTGACATGCCCCGCAGCGTTTTCAAGTTGCTATGGGAGACCGTTGAGTCTGGGCAAGAGATCTTTGCCTATGTGGTTAATCTCACCAAATTCGGGGACCACTACTGGGTATTCGCGCATGTGACGCCGACATTCGGTTCGGATGGTTCTATAATCGGATATCACTCCAATCGCCGGGCACCGACGCCGAAAGGGGTAGAAAGTGCGCAAGCGCTCTACCAAGTTCTGCTGGAAGAGGAACGGCGCCACGCCGACCGTCGAAAGGGAATGCTCTCAGCCACTGAGCTCCTGCAATCGATGCTAGCCGACAAGCAGAAAGAGTACGACGAATTCATTTTATCGCTATAGTAGGGAGAGGGAAGATGGAACAGCACACACAGATTCTCGAGACGGAAGAAGTAACTCCACCGAAGTATCGTGAGCCGAACGGACAGGCTGGAAATCCTGCTCGGGGAGGGTCCTCTGAGGCGATGGAATGGATCCGTAAAGCCGCTCAGGTATGTCGTGAGGCCTCAAATGGCAATCTTGAGGCGCGCATCCTTGGATACACGCGCAACGATGAGCTGGGGCAGATGATTCACAGCATCAATAACATGCTCGATGTCACGGACGCATTCGTACGTGAGTCACGAGCCTCCCTTGACTATGCCTCCAAGGGCAAGTTTTTCCGTCGGGTTCTCCTCCGTGGGCTCCCTGGGTCCTTCAAAGCCGCTGCAGGTGTGATCAACGCCGGCACTGAGGAGATGAAGAAGGGCGCGGATGCTCTGAACGACGCACGTGTGAAGCGGCTTAAGCTCGCCGATGATTTCGAGCTGGCTGTTCGTGGAATCGTTACAACTGTCGCCGCAGCATCAACTGAGCTCACGGCGACCGCGCAGCTCTTAGCGCAAAACGCCGCGGGAACCACCGACCAATCTGTGGCGGCAGCCGCAGCGTCGGAGCAGACCTCTGTGAACGTCTCTCGAGTAGCGGCCGCTACTGAGGAACTCACGAATACCGTGTCTGAGGTGGGTCGACAAGTTGAGGACTCCGCGGCGTTCGCGACCGCGGCGGTGGACGAGGCGAATCGCTCATCGTCGATCGTGAACGGACTCGCTGAGGCGTCAAAGCGTATCGGCGGGGTAGTGAAGCTCATCTCGCAGATCGCTGGACAAACCAATCTTCTTGCCCTCAACGCGACTATTGAAGCCGCTCGAGCGGGCGATGCTGGTAAGGGATTCGCTGTCGTGGCGTCTGAGGTGAAGAACCTCGCGCAACAGACCGCGTCGGCGACCGAGGATATCCAAAAGGAGATCGAAGGTATTCAATCGATCACCGGTGATACCGTTAAGGCGATCTCAGAGATCGGCTCAACGATTAAGAAGATGAACGACATCGCTGGATCTATTGAGCATGCGGTAGCCGATCAACAGGTAGCGACCAATGAGATCTGCGCCAATATCAACCAAGCAGCAACTGGAACCAAGGATGTGTCGAAGAACATCGCTGGAGTGACCATGGCCGCTCAAGAGACCAGCTCGGGAGCAGGGCAGGTTCTTGATGCTGCCCAGGAGCTGTCGCGACAGAGCGAGGCTCTTCAGAGGGCTGTGGAGCAGTTCCTGGTGAGCGTGCGCTCGGCGTAGCCGCACCGGACCGCGGGTACGCGGTCCCTCCATAGGCGTGACGTTATTCATGCAAAGTGATGGACCCGACGGATTGGGCCCTTTGAGGGACCGCGTCCTCACGGTCCGGGTATGAACCGCTGCGACGAATTGAATCGCGGCGGTCGAAGCGAAATGAAGGGTCGGTCGCCGCGCCGGACCGCGGGTACGCGGTCCCTCCATAGGCGTGGCGTTATTCATGCAAAGTGATGGACC
>JALRCK010000437.1 GCA_023262305.1 Deltaproteobacteria bacterium | reverse complement strand
AAGGGATAGGAATTGAGAATCTGTCATTTGCAAGTATCACCAGAAATACCGATGACATGCGAAGTATCGTTCCGGGTCTTGCGGGCTATGAGATTCCTGTTCACCCCAAAGATGTAGTCGTCGATAGCGACATGTCGCTCGCCCAAGCCTTTCGAAATCTCTCTCCGGAGTGCCCCGACTCCATTCTCGGTAAGCAACAACTTCTCAGGGTATTTTACTTCGGTGCAGATCAGAAGCTTCATCAGGGACAGGTAGTAATCCACGAGGCACTCGTGAATGATGTAAGCGCTCTTTTCGAGATGGTCACCGCCGCTCGCCTTCCCATCGGCTCAGTCATACCGATGTCCGCATCTCAATTCGGCGTCCGCGACTACACCGGGCTGCGGCAATTTACCACTACATGGGATGACTATCTCTCTATGGAGGCGAACAACTCCTCCTCGTTCAATTACCGAAGAATCATTACCCCTTCCGGAGAGAAGAAACTACTCTCTCTGCACGGCCTCGGGATGGCGCTCGATATCAATCCGGCTCACAATCCGTGCTATGGAGAGCCTCTGTTTCACGACAAGGCTACGTTCAGCAAGGAGGCAGCCGCTGGATACCGGGGGAAACTTCCATCGAACGGCGTCTACGATCCCGAACATCCCGAAACGATGACCAGTCGCCATCCGATAGTACAGTTTCTGACTGAGCGCGGATGGACGTGGGGCGGCACGTGGGGCGACCCGCTCGACTATCACCACTTCCAGAAGGTCCCTGACCAACTGAAGGACGAAGTGGCGGCTCTTCGAAAGATGTAGAGTCCGAGTCTTTGGCACATCATCGATTGAGGTCGATCACACCAAAGTGTAGCCCCCCTTGCCGAGCCGAGATCGACATTATTATTGTCTGGGGACGAGAGATGAACTGAAGAGTATCCACCTCGTCGATTCTCCTGCGGAAGAATGCTCCCCTTTAATGATTGCGTCGCCAGCACCCCTTTCATACCATTCTCCCAAGGCGTCATGCTAAGAGGAGAACGCTAAAATAAGTTTATTTCGGGGCCAGAGCTGTCTGTACGGATGCCTTGGCGCGATCGCTGCTCTGATCCTCGCGGCTCTCTGCTCGGTCGGCTTTGTTTTCTACAAGCTCCGTAAGTCCTGCAGCGCTTGCTTCGATTCCGTCACAGGAAATAGATATCGCGCACCCCGTCCGATCTGTGGCACTACGGTGGATTCCCACAATACCCTTCCCCGGCGACGTGCGAAGAGCCTTTCAGCCTCGTCACTATCTCTCTCAAATGCCCGCACTCGCGCAGCGACATCTCCGTACGAATCTCCATCCTTCAACGGGATGCGCAGAGCGGCCCCGCGATGGATTGGAGACGCAAACAGGATCGTGACGCCACCGGCATCACGAAGAACGACTCCTTGCGGGAGCGAGTTAATCCACACCGTATCTTTGCCACGAGGAAGAACAGCGGCTCCCCCACGCCGAGAAACGTAGTCGCGCAGCGCGAGATGTACATCCCCCGGCTCAAAGTTGGCGGCTACCCCGTCGGCTAGATCGCGGATCCTCGAAGATGTTGGGTCCCGAAGATTGCACAGGGCAGCGATTCTCATCGCCTCGTGTGCTATGCGGTCAGAGATCGCCTCAGCCACGGCGATGCGAAGGGCAAAATTATGCTCATCCACCGCTTGCTGAAGAATCCGATCAGTGAGTAGAGACCCGACCCAACGATAAGCGCTGCCGGATGGCCCCTCATGCCGAACGCATATCCGCCTCGCCTTCGGATGACTTACCTCAGCTGTCAATCCATAGGTGACCACATCAGCTCCGTCGCCACTCACCATCGCATGATTGGAACTAAACGCACCAAGGGACACCGAAGCAAGCATAGGAATGAACTCCCTCTCAACGCGGGGGTCGGGAAGACGCGCAGGCGCGATCATCGCAGACGTTTTGAGGTCTCGTATCGAGTCTCCCACCGCAGCTGAGTACTCCTCGGCGAAATACCATCCGAGCGACACCATCTTCAATCGAGCTTCCGGATCTCCAGCTGTGGGCATCACGCCGGTTCGGTGTAGATACGCATCACTAGCAGCGCGAGCTTGGTATTCACCACCTCCCCTCCCGTGTTCCAACTCGTGCACCGCCGTCTGGAGCACAATGAGCGCTTCAGCTCGCCACTCCGACGATGAGCGCCCATTCCGTTTGGGGATCGACGGCATGACCGCTATCCGCGCGTCAGGGTCAAAGAATCCACGCACGTCATAGGGAATTGGCTGCGAAAGCGTGGTTCCGCCAGGAGAGAACGAGAGATTATGAAGGTGGCCTACGGCAGCGAACGTATCCACCCACACAACCTCATCAGCAGCGTTCCTATTATCGAGCACACGACGACGAATGGCGGAATACGTTCCATCTGGAAACTTGAGATACGAAGTCTTCCCGGGTTTAACGCCAGCCCTGTCTAAGAACTCTTTGAAGTCTCGTATCGGCATCGTGCTCGCCTGCCCGGCGAGTACGTCCATGAGATCGATGATTCTCACACCTCGGGGAAGATCGTCGATATGTCCCCGTTGAGCGATTCGATCACAAGCCTGCTCTTGGATTTTGTTTAATCGCCTCTGATGGGGACACCGAGGCTCACCAGCGGGCACCGGCTGATACGATTCGACCACACTTCCAAGCGCCTTGAGGAACTCAACGTGCGGACCGATCTCATCAACCTCGATGTTGCTAACGTCTTGGGTATGGTCCGAC
>JALRCK010000436.1 GCA_023262305.1 Deltaproteobacteria bacterium | reverse complement strand
GTATTAGATAGCGTGGCGAACTTCGCTGTATCTATTACGAAACGAGTGTAGAGCCCGATCTCTGGCTCCATGTTTTGTTGAAGGAAGAACGATGGATTCATTGGCCATAAAGTGCCAACATTTGGTATTTCCGGGTTGAACAGACGCTGCGGATGGTACTGGTAATTGTCAGGAGCATCCCACTCAACATCCTCCATGATTGGAAATGTGTTAGGAGCGAGCGGAGTAACCAGAGTAGGTAAATTGAGAGCGGACAAAGTACCGTTGAGGCGCATGAAAAGTTCATATCCTGAGGGGATACGCTGATCACCGAAAGCATTGGTAGTTGGATAGCTGGGACCCATATCATTCCATTCTAATTGCTGATCCGGTGTAAGTGCTTTCCACTGAGAAGCAAGAACTGAAAAGGAATTTTTTTGAGCTTGCCATGTAGCAGACTTGCGACCGCCGCCGCTTGGATTGTTACGGAAATATGCGCCACCTGAGTTAGTTGAAAAAACCGAACCCTGTGATTTACCCTTCATGTCTGACACGAGGGCGGAAAATTTAACCTTAGGCATAATTTGAAAAATTAAGTGAGACAAAAAAAAACAGCGGGGCGAAAGCGCCCCGCTGTTGAAAGATTGTTGATCTATTGACCACGCATCTACCAAACGATCCATATTGTTTTGAGTTGCACCTCTGCAGAGCTCATATCCTTTTGGATCGTAGAGCGAAGATAGGAAAAAATATCTTATGCTCCAACGATAGCGCTAGCAACCAAACTCTGTGAAACTTCTCCAGTTGCTTGGCTGATATATTTCACGCGAACGAAGACCTTCTGCCCTGCAACCAACGATCCAAACTTTGCTGTGTAGTCAGCGAAAGCATCGTATGGAAAAGTCTCAGCCGGTGGAAGAGTAGCAATAGTGCGAAACTTGCTGTTTGCGTTGCTGATACCTGGTGAAAGCATTGGAGTTGCCTCAAGATAAGCAGCTGTGTCAGATGGAACAGCACCCAGATCAGTGTCAACACTGAAAACATCACCCGTAGCCGCTGCGGAAAGATTAACTGCACCCAAAGCCGTTACACCTGTTGGTGATGGCGGAGTGGTTAACGCAGTACCACCTGCAAGTGTGATGTTGATATTCAAACGAATATACAACGTGATCCCAGAAGGGTTAACTACATCACCGAAAACATCAGTAGTAGCCCACTGGGTAACAACACCATTCCACGCCAAACGCTCAGCATCTGTAAGAGAACGCCAGCTCTGTGAAAATTGTGTTAAAAGATTTCGTGCACCTACCTGCGCGATTGATTGAGGGTTTACCGGAGTAACCTTTGTACGTAGATACGCACCACCACGATTACGTGCAAAAACGGAACCGTTCAACTTCTTTCGCATCTCAGCGATCAAAGCGGAGAATTTAACCTTAGCCATTGTAAATAAATTTTAATGTTACGAGATCGAAGATAAACGACCTTTTTGATATATCCTAATACATGTTTTTAAACACTACCAATATACTACCGATATGTGAAAACTATAATCGAAGAAAAAAGGGGTTTCGTCGAAAATTGGGTTTCGTGTAAAAATCACCCCGAAATGAAGGCGAAGAATGAGACGAAATGAAGGGGTGAGGGAGGGAAAAGGGGACCAGGTGCCTACAGCCAGCGAGGGGAGTCCCCCGGAGGGAAGCGGAGTGATAACGGAGCTGATCCGAAGGGGGGTGTGCGCGCCGCCGCGCGCGGAGCTAAAGCAGGGGAGCACGAGAGCATGAGGAAGAATGACGAATGCGGGTGCGACCTCCCGCATGCGGCAAGCCCCTGGCGAGGTTTTTTGCATGGAGCGAAGCGGAAAAGCAAAAACCATGACAGGGGCGCAGTGCTAAGCGACCAGCGGGGCGCGCATAAACACAAGCTGCGGGGGCGGTGAGCTCTGAGGGAAGATCCGTAGCGTAGTGAAGGATCGAACCGAGGAGCGAAGCGACCGAGTAGCAGCGAGTGAGGAGGCAGTGTAGCCACAACAAGGATTTTTTTTATATGCAAGGGCGCGACGTAGGAGCGGCGCAGCGAACCCTTGAAGATAAAAAAACCTTGTAGGGGCGGAGCTACGACGAACACCGATGGACCCCGCGCGGAGCGAGCGAATGGGGACGCAGATCCGGAACGAAGTGGAGGAGATGCCCCCCATGAGCGAGCGAGGAGCGGGGAGGAAAAGCATTTGGCTGAAGGAGGAACGACTGAAGCGGAATGCGTGGGGAGCGGAGGGCTGTGCGAAAACCAAGCTGAGGAACGAAGCCTGGTGGAGCACTGCCCGGAGCGGGGCGAAAACATACCCGCATTTATGCGGGGCTATCGTATGCTAAGATCCTGCAAATAATCCTCCGACCAAAAAAAGAACGCAATTAAACCGAAGATATAAACCAATAACAAACCAAGTAAATCACAACATAGAAGAAGAAAATGCGGAGCGTCAGCGGAGCTAAAAAAAGCGTCAGCGCTCGGGTTAGGAGCGAGCGACGAGGAACGAGGAGCGAAGCGAAGTTAACTCCTGACGAGCGTAGCGAGGAAGTGGAGGAGCGAAGCGACGGAGGATCTATGTGAGCGAAGCGAGGGAACGTAGTGGTAAAGTGGCGGTTGGGGGCGGAATGTGGTAGAGGAGAGTGCGAAAAAATAGGAATTAAATTAAAAGAAAAACATCAGTAGTTTGTAAATCATGTCGAGGAGTAAGTAAGAATCAGTGATCATCAGCTCTCGGGTTTGGAGCGAGCGACGAGGAACG
>JALRCK010000435.1 GCA_023262305.1 Deltaproteobacteria bacterium | reverse complement strand
GTGGTCTCGATAGATCATGCTGGTAACGCCATCGAATCGGTATCCGTCAAACTTGAAGGTGTCGAGCCAGTAACGGCAGTTCGAGAGTAGGAAGTGCAGGGTCTCAATCTTCGCGTAGTCAAAGAGCCTCGTGTTCCATGCTGGATGCTCACCGCGCGCACCTTCGTGAAAGTAAAGGGTATACGATCCATCAAATCGGCTGAGTCCCTCCATCTCGTTTTTCACGGCGTGAGAGTGAACGAGGTCCATGATAACGGCTATTCCGAGGGAGTGCGCGGTATCGATCAACTCTTTGAGGTCCTCAGGAGTTCCAAATCGCGATGATGGCGCGAAGAAATTTGAGACCTGGTAGCCGAAAGACCCGTAATACGGATGCTCCTGAACAGCCATGAGCTGAATGGTATTGTACCCAGCGCGATGGATGCGAGGGAGCGTTTTCTCGGTAAACTCCCGGTAGGAACCAACTCCGGCCGTTTCTTGAGCCATTCCGACGTGCGCTTCATAGATGAGGGGAGCGCGTTTCGGGACCCTAAAGTTTGGATACCTCCACTGATACGGGACCTCAGGAGCCCACACTTGAGCACTAAAAAGCTTGGTGTCGGTATCCTGTACTACCCGCCTGCAGAATGACGGAATCCGTTCAGCGGAAACCTCTCTGCCGTTCTCATGCCAGAACATGACGAGCTTGTAGTGCTGCCCGTGGGCGAACGCGGCGCTTGGCAACCGAAGCTCCCAGGTGCCATGGTCGCGACGCTGGAGATCGTAGGTGCGGTCGAGCTTCCAGTGGTTGAAATCACCGATCACGGTGACCCGACTCGCAAACGGTGCGCGCTCCCGAAGCACCCACCCGTCCGGTGTTCGATGGAGCCCAAAGTGTTCATGCCCTGAAGCAAATTCGGAAAGCGAGATCTGCCCCTGGGTCAGAATCTTGCTCCGTTCGTAGGTAAGCCAATTTCGATGATTGATTGCGCCAGTGTAGGGGGTGAGCCACGGGTCGATTTCAGGGAGTGTCTTAAGAGATTCTGACGAGGTCATGCGTCGAAGGCTACCCTATTTTCAGGACGTTGTAGAGGACCTAATAGGAAGCGGGTCCCATTTAAACTCAAAAGATGTTATACCTCCCCGCATGAGCGACCACCTTTCTCATGACAAACTCTTCCGAGCCCTTACTATTATTGACGGAGGGACCGAGGAGGTTGTTGATATTCTCGAACTCGAGAACTTTGACCTACAAGCCTTTGCACATCAGTTTGATGTGCCGGTTGAGAGCGATCCCTTGATGCTCGACCGATACGCTGTGGGTCCTGATGACGTTCAATTTCTCTCAAAAGCACTGGGAATTGACCTTCCCTATGACTTTTCGCGCTTCGCGTATTTTATTGAGGCACTCAAGCGGTAATTCATATCTGGAGGGGCACAAGGCTCCGAGATGCTGCGTGACGATACCTCAGTCGGAAAGCAACTGGGGAACTCCGTCGGTTTATTCAAGTGAGGTGACGCGGAGGGCACTAAAGGGCTCTCTCAAGCTGGCATCCTCCGCGTACATAACCTAAAAAGCGTGGCTGTACGTCGCCTTTGGTTTGAGCAAAGACCTCTTCGTTGAGCGCTCGGGCTACCGAGATTAGTGCTCGCGCAACGTCGTATCGACTGCAAACGCGACTCTGCACCGTAATCGATACCGAACGATCTGATCGTTATCGATGAGAGCCTTCATCGACTCAACCTTAAGCTCCCGAATATTCTTTACTGTAGAGCTTGCCTCTTGGATGCACTGTTGAGCCGCAGCCTCCCAGCTTGTGTTGGATTCGGCGGTGAGCTCAATCGTCTTGAATACCGTCTCCAGAGACATGAAACGCTCCTCGTGCGGTTGTGAACCCTTCTCACTGGTTTCTTTCTGCTGGGCTCCCTTCATAGCTTCCTCCTTGGGGTTATATCGACAGCTAAGAGTACGTTGTCTCCACAATGGGTATATGACCGTGATCGGTGCTTGGGGGGAACCTCATGGGTATTCTTGGTGGGCAGTACGGAACAATAGAAGCGACCAATAGGCAGGAGGAGATGGTCGATCACTATACCCTCAATCTCGAGTTCGACGAGGAGCGGATCGCGCAGCTTCTCACGCGTGATGCGTGGAGCTATTTCTCCTCTCCTACAGAGCTAGCGCACCGCACTCCGGTGCACCGCGTTCCAAGGATGCCGAAAGATGGGGTGTTCAGTGTACCGAACGACCCAGAGATTCTTGCCTACTATCTTACGTTTGCTGGAAGTTATTTCGACGAGCTTCGCGCCCTTGGATGGCCGCCGCTAATGTACGTGAGTGCGTGTGAGGGGTTCGTTTCGAAGCTGGAGCGAGCAACCGGGCTTAAAAGGAGGGCCCCAACGCCCCGAGCGGAACGACTCGACGAGAGGCGCCCTCCCACCTGACGAGCACGAAGCTCGCTACTCCTTAGCTGCGTGTTTGCAGACTCCAACGAGGTGGGCAACATCACGTTCAATCTCCCGCATGATACTCTCTGGCTTGACTGAACGAACATACCGACCAAGGCTCAAGATCCGACGATTCAGCTCGGGGGATGGTAGTCCTGGGAATCTCCGAATAAGGGTGTCGCCCTCCCAGAGATCTTCCTGATCAGGATGCCATGTTTGGGCTGCATAGTAACGAGAGGCGGGGGCTAGGATCGCTATTTCGATGGTGAGTGGCTCTGCACCTGACCATACGCCGAACCCCTCGAGCCAGTGAGGGTTGGAGGGAACAGCACAGTTACCTCCAGT
>JALRCK010000434.1 GCA_023262305.1 Deltaproteobacteria bacterium | reverse complement strand
GTCGATTTCTTTATGTCGGAATCTGCGATCGCGACCTTGACGAGCACGTTAACCCGATGAGGAGGTAGCGATATTTGCTGGTTGTACACAGGCCGCCTTCTCATCACCATCTGCCTGATCCACCAGGTGGCGACGGTTGAGAGTTTAAGACCCGTATCGACGTCGAACTTCTCTATGGCTCGCATTAACCCGAGCACGCCATCCTGTTTGAGCTCGTCGCTCTTATCGGGAGACCTTTCACGACAGCACGCTATCTTCGCCACCAAGCGAAAATTGGCGTTGACCACGTAATCCTTGAGTCGTTGGTACGGCTCTTGAAGAGCTTTGAGTGTTTGGCACACCGTCTCTGCGTGCTTGAGCGCGCCTCCAAGGTCGTTACAGCGCTCAAGAAAAAGTTGGTAGTCAGGGTCACTCCTCACAGCGGCTGTGACTAACGAACCGTGGCGTTTCGCCAGTCTCGTATGGATCTCTCTCATCTCTTGAGTACGGGAGATTACATCATTCATCATCATCGTTAATCGCTCGGCGGCAAGAGGGATCTCAACCAACAACGTCGCGATCTTCGCCGAGTTGAGGAGGCCAGGTTTTCCACGCTCACGCCCCAGCATTCCCACCACGGTTGAAATGTTCGCGTCGACGTGTCGAGAGAGTTGATCCTCCGTCTTTCCCTTGCTCCGAGGGGATGAGACGACCTGTGAGATCATCAAGGGACCGGACCGAATCTCTTGGAGCTCCTGAATGACCCGGTCTCTCACGAATGGCACCATGTGCAACGCCGTCCAGAATCGCTCACGGTGACTTCGAAAAGCTTTAAAAATACCACGCTCCTCGTGAGCGGTGAGGATTGCTGGCGATTGAGGAATCCCTTTACCCTCGTTGAAGATCTCCTCCGCCCGTTCAAAGAGCAACGTGACCTGCTTGCTCAGCTCTGTGCCCTTGCGAGTTAGCCTTGAAGCATCAGCTTTTCCCCGCTTAGAGAGTTCTAGTCGGCTGATCACCCGTCGCTCGATTCGCTCAGCCTCCGCGAGTCGATCCGCCTCCGCAATGGCTTGTCGCATGACGCCTCTCCTCCGTGGGTCGACCGTGGTTATGACCGTGTCGAGGGTTGGAAGAGTGGGAAGAATCGCCTCGAGCGCCGCAAGGGAGATAGCATACCGGGCAAGCGCCTCCTTGGTGGTTTGGGCGCTGGTCTTGGTTACGGGTGTGTGCCCCGTCGGCCTCGATGGCAGTGTTAATTTTTGCGCAGGCGCAGGCGCGCTTTTTCTTTGATGTGATCCCATGAGCTCCCCCCAGAGCCGGATGTTCGAGCACCCTAACAAGGGAAGCTCCGCTAATAAATAGCAAAGCTGCTACTTCTCCTGAAAAGGAGTCGGTATGAGTCACTATCGGAAATAATCCTCAACTTGACCGCGATGTCGAGAGGTTCTTTCGATATACCCCTCAATCACGGCTCTCTTTACTTTGTTTAGAGCACTCCATCCTCTGGTACACCCTACTGTGTCGAGACCACTCAAGCGCCGCGGCGAACATCGGAACTAGTTTCAGCTACCCTGCGATATCAACAACTTCACCTACTTTTGAAAAGTAGGGTGTGCCAGGGGTAGGGGATTTAGGAATCGTGGTCGATGCGATTCCAGAGGAACTCCAATGCGCAGAGATGGTGAGCCATCTTTTCCGAGCTTAACGTTTGCAGCGCGACTTGAACCCATCGCGACATCTCCAGAGTAAATACTCTGGTATTATCGCCTCCGTACGCATGAGTAAGTTCATGCAGATGAGTTGTGAGGGCGCTGTGGAACGAGCTATTATTGAGACATTCTCGATGCCAGGCAATAAAATTGCCCGAGTGAAATGCAATTGGAATATCGATACCATCAAGCCGTTTGCAGCGGTTGGCTTCAAATACACACACCGGAAGATAGGGATCGATCGCTTCGAGAGCGGGTCGCTCGGCATACAAGATTCCATTTCCCAACATATATTTGAGAAGCCGCTCCGCCCCCTTTCGTAGGATCGCTATGCGCTCAGCCTCAGCTTTTGTCATCTCCACAACGGTGATGTGCTCAAAAAATTCAGTTTCATGACGCTGCGACATGCCCAACTCACCGAGAATAGCGCGGCATGGGATCTTCCCCTCCTCCTGGACCCGTTTGGGCACCTGGCGTGCGTGACGCTTTGGCAACGCCTGACACTCCTCAGGGAAGGATGTCAGAAGATTTCGTCTCCGAATCTCCTCAAGCACCGGCGTCAATAGAACCGGCTCCTCCGCTGCGATACTGGCGGGAATTCGCCAATGCTCCTTGAGCCCATAAAGAAGAGAGATCAGCTGTTCATTCGACGCGGCACCTATGATCGGGGCAATCACTTTGGAAGCAACCCTTTCAATCGGAATAGCGATGCGGTCACGGCCAGTATTGGTCAATCGACGATTGCTCCATACGACGCACTCAAGGAGCTCGCCCTTCCACTGCGCATCGCCCCCTTTACTGTTCGACGAGTCAACTTCAAAGCGTTGTCCACATATGTATAAGTTACCGCGTTTGCCGGATGGTAGAATCGAAATACCCCCGTATCTATTCTGGAGATGCGGAGTGGAAAAGTCGGGGTGTCCTGGGTAGTAAAAGAGGTCCAAGCCACCGCAAAGCGCAGATATGAATCGAGTATCCGAGCTTTCAAGCCGCAACGAATTACCAGGCGAGTCTTTTACTTGGGATACATCGAAGTGAAGTTTGGACCGCCCTCCTTCATTCTTAGAGATCTCAAAATCCAACTG
>JALRCK010000433.1 GCA_023262305.1 Deltaproteobacteria bacterium | reverse complement strand
TACCCTCTCCGGTCACACTCGAAATAACGGCCACCTCGAATCCACGCTCCTTGAAAAGCTTCCTGAAGTGCTCAACCCTCTCTGGGGAGGAAACGGCGTCCTTCTTTGTTAGGACAACCAACTGCCGCCGAGATGCCAACTCCTCAGAGAACTCCTTAAGCTCATGGTTAATAGCGTCAAAGAGAACCTCAAGATCAGCTTCGGTGCCATCTTCATTCAGATGCGTAAGATCCAACAGGTGCGCAATGATGCGTGTGCGCTCAACGTGCTTGAGGAATCGGATACCGAGCCCCTCTCCCTCACTTGCGCCAGGAATGAGCCCCGGAATGTCCGCAACAACAAACGAGCGATTTCCTTTTGCTTGCACTACACCCAAATTGGGAACAAGCGTTGTGAAGGGATAGTCAGCTATCTTAGGGCGAGCCGCCGAGATGCGCGAGATCAAGGTAGACTTCCCAGCGTTAGGGAATCCCACTAACCCAACATGCGCAACCAACTTGAGCGAGAGTTGATAAGACCCATGTTCTCCCTCTTCACCCGGTTGCGTGTGCTCCGGCGCCTGATTCGTTGAGGTCTTGAAGAACGCGTTGCCTTTACCGCCACGTCCACCCTTTGCGATCGTGAACTCCTTGCCCACCTCATCGAGATCAACAACGAGATCGCCGACCTCCTTGTTTTCGAGGTCGTAGGCGAGAACCTGCGTTCCTACCGGGAGCTTAACGATGACATCCTCTCCCGCTGAACCATCCTTGCGAGCCCCGCTGCCAGGCTTTCCGTCAGCTGCACGCCACTCCGGCTGAAATTTGAAATCGAGCAGCGTTTGAACGCTCGAATCCGCTCGCAAAATAACGGATCCACCACGCCCACCGTTTCCGCCATCAGGACCACCAAGGGGCACGAACTTCTCTCGACGGAAACTCCGGCAGCCCGCGCCACCCTTGCCCGCGATTACATCAATGACTGCTTCATCGATAAACTTCATAACTCGACCACCACAGCAGAGATAAAATGTAAGACCTGCCCATAAAAGAAGAGAGGAGCCGGGCTACCGCGCCGAACTCCTCTCGTTCAATCACGCTTCACTCACGAAAAAGTGAGTGATGCTCTCGTTACGCAGCCTGGAGAGGCTTAACGTTGATGCTGTGTCGAAGTCCCTGCTTGAACTCAACAACACCATCGATGAGAGCGAAGAGCGTATAATCACGACCGGTGCCCACGTTGTCACCTGCGTGATAGGTGCTTCCACGCTGACGAACGAGGATATTTCCTGCGCGAACAACTTCTCCGCCAAACTTCTTAACACCAAGGCGCTTACCCTGACTGTCTCGTCCGTTTCTGGTACTTCCTACCGCTTTCTTATGTGCCATGACATCACCCTAGATTTTCAAACTCAAAATTCTTAGAGGGAAACACTCTCGATAATGACGTCGCTCTTATCTTGGCGATGTCCCTGCTTCTTCGTGTATCCACCCTTGAGGCGCTTTTTGAAGATAAGCACCTTCTTGTCGCGCTTGTGCGCTACAAGTCGTCCTGTCACGGTTACTCCAAGGCTCTTGGAGCCAGCGGCGAGGATCTTGATCTCGCTGCCACCCGTCTTTCCAGCCATGAGCACATCAGAGAAGGTGATCTTGTCACCTGGCTTGCCCTCGACTGGGTCGATGGAGATCTTAGTGCCAGCGCTGACCTTGTATTGCTTACCCGCCGTACGAACGACAGCAAACACCTTCGGCTCATCAACAACTGCAGTTTTTTCTTTCTTTGCCATACCGCTACACCATTACATCTGATGGTTCGAAACTCTCTACCAACGGGTCCCGAGTGTTTCTGGGCTCCTATTTTTTGAACCCGAGAACGATTCCCTCTTGGCTATAAATCCCTGAAAGTATTAGAGTCAGGAAAACAGAGCAGGTAAGATACCTATCTGCGATAGGAAAAGCAAGGTGAAGGACCCTTACTTAGGGTTCCAAAGTTGCTACAATCCTATATCATTCAACGACTGACAGAGAAGGATTTTCTGGGTAGTACGACAATGCGGGGAGACGGGTTCGTAATAGCGGTCATTGAAGACGAAGAGCTCATTCGAAAAAGCCTCGTCATGAACCTTGAGTTAGAGGGCTTTAAAGTCCTTACCGCACCCGACGGCGAAGAGGGCGTAACCCTTATAAATCAACAAAAACCCGACCTGATCATCATGGATGTCATGATGCCCCGCAAAGATGGGCTCCAGGCGTGTCGAGAGATTCGCATGGCCGGCATCTCTACCCCCCTCATACTTCTGACCGCCCGAAGCAGCGAGGTTGATAAGGTCCTTGGACTCGACCTGGGGGCAGACGATTACCTCGCTAAGCCATTCGGAATGCTTGAGCTTATCGCCCGAGTGAAGGCACTTCTTAGGAGAATTCAAAGGGTTACCTCAATCGATGAGATTAAGTTCTCTGATGTCGTCGTAGACTTCAAAGCCTACCGAGCCCTGAAAAATCAGTCACCGATCGAACTTTCGGCCAGGGAATACCGCCTTTTACGCTACCTCGTTTCAAAGCAGGGGTCTGTAGTGACCCGAGATGAGCTCCTCGATGAGGTCTGGGGCTACAACTCGTACCCGACGACCCGAACCGTCGACAACCACATCGCGCGGCTCCGTCAGAAGATAGAGTCCAACATAGACGAACCCCAGCACATCCTCACCGTTCACGGGGTGGGGTATAAGTTTGTCGCGTAACCCACTGATTCGTCGTAATTGACCCTGCCGGGCACCATTACCGACCTCCGAAGGTGT
>JALRCK010000432.1 GCA_023262305.1 Deltaproteobacteria bacterium | reverse complement strand
TATCCGACCTCCTCCGCTGGGAGGCCATTCGGAACACGAGCACCGCCTATACTGCCACTCCCCCCTCTCTTGCCCATCCCCGGCTCACCCCTCAATTTGCCGAAAGCATCCTTCGCAAGTTGCCCTAGAGGTGTCGTCGCCCGCCAGGGCAACCTAAAGCTAGGGGCCATGCGTCCAACGCTTGCGCGAACTGCTCCCTCTACATACGGGGCAGCGGCATTCGAAACCTTTATTCCACCGGCGCTTGCCAAAGCCCCAGTAGCAACTCCTCCCATCGCCTGAGAGAAGCCCGCCATATCCGTCTGACCAGTTGCGACCCCATAAACGGCGCTCCCCATGCCTTTAGCGAGCCCGTAACCACCCAGAGTGGCGCCGTTTAACCCGAGATCCAAAGCGACATCTCCGACGCTCGTTTCACCGGACTCTACTGACCTGAATAGGTCACTATGGGATTGGTAGGAGTCATCAGAATCCGCGTAGGTGCCGACGATGTCCCGAGCGACGTTCCCCATCTCGGCAAGAGCGTTGACTGCACCGATCGCCTCATTTGCCAACCCCTCAAGAGCTCCCTCAAGGAGAGCATCCGGATGATCGATACCGTCCGGTATGCTGCCGAGTAAATCCGCTGCAAGATCCATGAGCGGGTCCCATAACCCCCCAGACTCCTCTGGAGTTGGCTGGGGCTTTGCTGTTGCGGTTGCTACCGGTGTCTGCGTAGCAACGGGCTCAGGCGCAGTCGTAGGTGGTGGCTTGCACTGCTGAGTGGTGGTCTCATTTCCGTCCGCGCGCTTCTCGGTTTTTTCTATACAACCACCAGTTGGACCGTTGTGTGTACAGGTGTCAGTATACCCACCATTTCCATCCGGCACGCGCTGGCATTCGCACGAATAGTCTGCACCAGACGGCTGATTGCGAGCCTGAGCGAACGCTGAGTACATCAAGAGCGAATCGAGGCTCGCGATCGTGCGCGGAGTTGATTCAGAGCGCGGCGTAGCACCGAAGGCGCGAGCACGGGTCGCGGAGGATCTCGCCAAACCGTTCGCGGAACTCCGCGACACTATCTGACCATCAGGAGAGGTAAAGGTGTAGGTATAGTCCCCATCAACATTTACCGCTGTGGTAAGCGAAGACTTTTCTCCATTAATCTCGGCGATGAGCGATGTCGGAGATTGCGACAATGACCAGATGTCTCCCGCGCCGTTAATGCCTTGAACAGCTATCCCCGCCTCATTCAGCTGCCACTGTTCAGTAACGGTCCTATACGAGGCGGAGGGGAAGAGGTTCTGCCCTTCGTAGACGTGAGACACCTCGCGAACAACTTTCCCTTTCACAGAAACTCTCTCACTGAGGAGCTGTCCCCCCTTCCAGGAGAGTGCAGTCTCCTTCGAGATTCCCGCGGGAGAGGTCTGTACTATCCGTGTGGTTCGGTACGCGTTTGAGGGGTCGTACTTAAAGAAAGCAGAGCCACCATTGGCTCCTGTCACCCTGGTCGGAAACGGCGAGGAGAAATCCTTAGAGTCAAAGGCGCCGCTCGGAGCGAAGGAGAACTTGGTTACTCCCCCCTTTCCGTTCACCGCCGAGGTGACCTTTCCACTGGAGGGGTCGACAGAGATTGCAGCTACTCGAACACCATTCTCGATCTTTTCCCTTCGGTAAAAGATCCCGGTTACGGGGTTCTTAGCGACGAGATATTTGGTGGACGCGGACCCCGAGGGCGACGTTATCAACCCAAAGTTGGCTCCGTGCTGAAATAGATAGGTGCGACCAGAAGGAAGTGCGATCCCACTGACCACTGCTGGCCCCTGAATGCCGAACCGGGCTTGGTAGGAGACCAGTGTAGCATCTCCGTTCTCGTCGGTGATGGTGGTCGGAACACCAATTCCGACGCGATCGTAATCAATTCCGATAAGCCTGGCGCCGTTGGGGCCAAGCACTCCCGACAAAAACTTTCCAGTGTACGAAAGCGAGATGGAGGTGGAGAGCGGCCCAGTAATCTTAGTGACGTGCGCACCATCAGACTCAAACGAGATAAACCCGCGTCCACCCGGGAGCGTTATCCGAGCTGGAAGAGCGGTGTTGCCGACATAGGATACCGTAGTGGTGTTACCGAAGGCATCAGTCGCTGAGGAGAGGAAGATTCCTTGAGCAGTCACCTGTTGATACACCTCATTTGAGCCGTCAGCATTCGTGATGACATAACCAGATCGCCCTGAGACGGTAGCCCGCAACGTGCGGAGATCGCCGAAGCTCTCCAAAGCTGAACGTCCATTGGCAAAAAATGATGTCTCTTTGAGGTTCGCGGCGCGCACGGTGAAGGTCTTCGCCGCCGACGATCCACCCCCTCCGTTTGGACCTGAAGCGCTCACTCCTATGATTGAGGGGAAAACTTTGACATTTGTACCGAATCCCTCGTCAAACGAACCCGAGGGTGGAGGTTGCGACGTGAGGTAACCGACGCCCACTGCCGGCAGCGGAATGGGCAAAAGGAGATTTCCGTTCTCAATGAGTCCGCCTCCATCTTGCGGTCCAAAAGGAGCAGCTACGGTAAAATTGCGGTATTCGATCTGAGGATCGTCGGATTTTGGGGAATCTGCCCGTGGAGGGACTTGAATCCCGTTTGGTTGGCGAACAAAACCTGGAGGGAGGATTTTAATCGTATCGGGTTGCTGAGCGGTTACTCGAACTGGACCGGCAGCGCACCAAACGAGCGCGACAAAGAGGGGCACTATTTTTCTGCGGGTCTCTCGACGACTAGCTGGATTGGTCAGGTTGGATATCGTCATATG
>JALRCK010000431.1 GCA_023262305.1 Deltaproteobacteria bacterium | reverse complement strand
CTCGATGCCTTTCTACCTACCCTTGAGAGCGCGAGATCTTTGTTCCCTTGAGTGATACGCCTGCCAAAAGACCTCGTTGTTGGAAGAAGAAGGCATACACGCCTTTCCGTGCTGTTGAACTCGAGAACGAGCCAGCAACTCCTTCATCCACAAGGGTTACCGTTGGACCAACACCAACTTCCCATCCGTTGCTCTTACGGAGGTACTCAAGGTCTTGGGGGGACATAAAGAACATCGCATACCCGAATTTGTCGACGCCGGCCTGGAATCCAAATGAGGCCGCCGCGGAGTTATAGTAACCGGTTGAGCGGCCTCCCTCCAGGAGAACCCCATCTCCGTATGAGCCTCCGACGACAAATCCTCCCTCAAGGATATCGGGAAAGATGAGAATGCCGACAGCGCGCTGCCCAAGAGCTGCCGCACCCGGAGTGGTTTGGTAGAGGTTTGCCAGGGCTGCTTGAGCGCGTGAATCGAGTTGAGCACGCGAATCTTTGAGGCTTGTGTGAGATGAGCAACCCGTAAGGAACAATGCGATCGTAGCGACAACGAGGGTGGCGCAAGTAATCTTCATAGTGTCTCCGACAAGAAAAATTCTGGGGAGAGTATCTGTCGAGGGGATCCGGACGACAAGGAGGAAATTATCAGCGGATAGCGATGCAATCGTTACAGCTTCGGTGACAAGGAGTAGTAGTGCGCGCATACGCCAGCGCGCCGCCTAGTCATGGCAGGGGAGGGGCGGTTGCTTGAATCGACTCGACCAGTCCTTGGTCCTGCTCAGTCGCATGGGAGGAAAGGGTAGGCGTCTCTACTGGTTAACTCTGAGATCTTGAACAAAAAGCGCACCTAAAGGGCTGATCGTCTTAAAAAACGACGTCAGTGACGACCACTTTTTGGGCTTAATTTTCTTAAGTTTTTGACCGGTTTACCCGTTCACCTATATGAGAGTGTGTACTATCGCCTATGGTCTTTAAGCGCTTAGTTTTTCTGATTGTTTGCGCTGTTCTCGCATCATGCGGGCGGGGAGGGTCTACATCCGAGGAGACACCTGAAGCGAGCCCGACACCGCCGACTCGTCCCCCGCCGCAAGAGCGCGTTGTCATGCTTGATGGGGGTAACAAAACCGTTGACGTAGTCGAGGGGGGCTCAGTTGCTCTCACGTTTGTGGTGGATCCGCCGCTTGAACAGGATTCGACGTATGTGTGGGAGGTTGTGCCGAGTGATTCGCGGTTTGAGGAGACATCGGGCACGGGTCAGGTAAATAATGGTCAGATCGCATTTGAGTTAGAGATCTCCACGGTCGTCGATGAGAAGGATCAGGGAACCACTAACTATGATCTCGTCATCTCTGGACCTGATTTCTCAAGACCGGTGTCTGTTCCGATCGTGCTGAGAGAGATTGAGCCCACGGAGGCTCCAATGCCCACGTCGGCAGAGGCTCAGCCCGTTGACACGCCGACGCCAACACCGACAGAGACCCCCACTAAGACTCCCACGGATACCTCAACGCCCACAGTAACGAGTACTGCTACACCGACCACTACGCCTTCAGCTACCTACACCCCAACGAGTGTGCCTACCAATACTCCTACTGCCTCACCAACGGCAACGTCGACTGTAACTCCAACCTCCACGCCCTCGCACACACCCACCGACACTCCAACAACGTCGCCGACATCAACGGCTACGACTACCCCCTCAGTGACTCCGACTGAAACCTCAACCAGCACTCCCACAGAGACGCCGACCGAAACCCCGACCTCTTCGCCCACCGTTACTCCAACGGAGACGTCAACTGAGACACCCACCGCGACACCAACGATAACGCCGACCTCGACGCCGACTCAAACACCAACCTCGACCCCAACAGACACTCCGACTCAAACACCCACCGATACGCCCACTACAACTCCAACGGCGACTCCGACATCCACGCCTACGGCGACACCGACGCAAACCCCTACCGCTGCTCCAACGAATGCGGTTTCAGCTCTTGAAGTGCAGGGACCCAGCACCATCTACGATGATGTGTGCGCCACCTTCTGGGTGCGCTTCAAGAATTCCGGAGGAACTACTCAGCCTACCTCGGAAGATATCGCACTAACCTTCTCCGATACGTTAAGTGGATCCTTTCATAAGGCCTCAGATGATTGCACCAATACCTCAACCAGCATGACCGCGACCGCTGGATCAAGCTACCGCCCCTTCAATTATACCTACAATGGAACTGCGACCTCGGGTTCGATCACAGTTTCTGCAACGCTCCAGGGAACGCCGGTGAGTGTGAATCATTCAATTACGACGAGCACTGGCAATGGATCTCCTGGCACACTCGATACAACTTTCGATGGTGACGGATACCAGACCTTGAACGTGACCAGCTCCTCGACGGACTGGAATCCTGCCGAGTCGGTGCAGGTGCAACCAAACGATGGGAAGATAGTGACGATCGGACAGGTTCAGGTGGGCGGTAATCGATTTGTTATTACTCGGCTCAATCAAGATGGTAGCCTCGATACCACCTTCAACTCTACGGGTAAGCTTGAAGTTTATGGTACGGAGGGGGTCCCTGGTCGAGCCCTTCGACTCCAGCCCGACGGAAAGATCATAGTTGGTGGCACTCAAGGAGGCTCAATCTACCTCGCCCGAATCAATAGTGATGGAACACTCGATTCAACCTTTGGGACGAGTGGAAAGACAGTCCTCAGTTTGCGTGGAGTGATCGACGAATTATTTGATATCAAGATAGGCCCGAGTGACGGCAAGATTTATGCTTGGGGGTCAAGCAA
>JALRCK010000430.1 GCA_023262305.1 Deltaproteobacteria bacterium | reverse complement strand
TGCGATCTCTTTCGGCGCGCTTGAGGTATCGCTCGGAGGGCTCCTTCGAAGCTGTGAAGTAATTCCGTTGGGAATTGTTCACATCGATGAATCGTTCGCGCAAGGACTTGCACGGTCACTTAGTTTCGTTGTTATCGAAGGCTTCCGAGTCTGCGCTGTGTGGATGGGAGCGTTTCTGCTGATCGACATCGTGTGCGCATTCTGCTCGCGATTGCTTTCGGGACTCTCCTTCACTCAAGCAGGTGGAGTGGTTAAGATGGTGGTCACCTTCCTCTTGGTAGTAGTGCTCGCCCACGAAGGAGGGCGGATCTCCTGTGCAGAGCTTGAAAGGTTACTTGTTCCATGGAGGAGCTTATCTGCTGCTCCGCCCGCAGTTTCGGGCTCCCCCGCTGGTTCCACTGGGAGCGTGGTAACGATGCCCCGTCTGGGGAGGGGACCGTGAGCGAAAAGCGACTCCCACCATCGACCCAGCGCCTCAGAAAGGCTCGTCGGGACGGAAAAATCGTTAAAAGTCGTATAGTTGCGTTTGTAGCCGGTTGGATTGGCCTCTCCATTTTTTTTGCCGCAACTCATCCTTGGGTGAGGATCGGAACCTTGATACAATGGTTTAAATTCAAGGTTTTAAGCCCTGGTGAAACCCTTAAGCACTCTCTCCTTATAACAGGAGCATTACTCGTAGTGACTATGGGGTCAGTAGCCGTGGGAACCGTTCTCGCGAGCCTTTTGCAGACAAGAGGTCTCGTTGCCACAAAACAGATCATCCCGGACCTGACTCGGGTTCAGCCCAATGGCTACCTGCGCCGATTGCGCGAGGGGGCTCTTGAAGCAACGTGTGGGATCGTCAGGATGGCGACCTTAATCGCTGTCGTGATGCCCCTTGTGGTGACCTACGTGTGGCATGCGCCCGAACTGTTTCGTGCGCCGGGAGATTGGGTAGTTCCGGCTATCCGCGGGTTCCTTGTCTCAGCATGGATGCGGGGACTTGGAGTGATGGTGGTTTTGGCTGGATGCTCCTACGCACTCGTGTGGAGGCGGTTTATGAGGGAGCACCGCATGAGCCTTGAGGAGGTTAAGGAGGAATTCAAAGAGAGTGAGGGCGATCCTCATCTACGCGCAGCTCGCAAACATGAGCATCAAGCTCTTGCGATGGCGGAGATAGAGAAGCGAGTCAGGAACTCGAAGGTCCTCGTGATACGGAGAAGGGAGTCATCTTAAGCCAGAGCGCCTGAGATTGCTCCCAAAACGAGAAGTAAGGAACCGATGTCGTCTGAGGTAAGTGACACCAAGGGAACTAAGCTGCGATTTGAGAGCAGTTCGTACTCTTCTCTGTCGGATTTAGCGAGACAGCTTGCGGACTCGGTTGGCAGACAACTCGGGTGCGATGAGGTGCTGGTAACCCTTGGTCGCGATGAGCGGGTGCATCTGGGCAGATATGTCTCAGGAGCTCCCCACAGTAGCGGTGACGAGCGACCGCTCTTTGAAGTGCAGAATGGGGCTGCCGTATTTAGGGGACAGCCGTGGTCCCTTCCGTTTGTTGTTAAAGATTTACAACGAGCCAGGGTTCCCAACGATCTCTCTCTTGAGCTCGCGGTTCGTAAAGTTCGCTCTTTCGGCGCCTTCCCGTTGATGGATCAGGGACGGCTCGTCGGGATAGTAGAGTGTAGATTCACCAGTTCGTATCACCGTTGGCATCCTGAGGAGATAGTCGCATTCGACGAGCTCTCGCAATCGTTGTCCCTGATCGATCCCTCCGGTGTTCCCTCCACGGGGCGTCGAAGTTCTGCTCCGAGTGAAGAGGCTCGGGGGCAGTATTCTCGAATGGCCCAGTACGGCAACGTTCTCATCATCATAACTGATGCGCAGTTTGGTATTGTTGAGGTGTTCGGAGATGCCGAGACCATGGTCGGGATTGCAGCCTCAGAGATGAAGAACAACTCCCGCATTTGGGAGCGAATCATAGATCCCAGGGACCAAGCCACGCTCCATCGACGTATTTTGCGCCTCCGGTTGGAGCGCAGCGAACTGCGTGAAGAGGTCCGAGCCGTTCATCAGAGAACGGGCGAAGTTAGGTGGGTCATGTTGAGAGCGGTCCCTCAGTTCGCTCCGAGCGGTGGATTCCTCGGATGGGAAGGATTCGGAATCGATATCACTGAACGGAGATCCACACAGGAAGCCTTAGCGAGCCAGAACGCCCGCGTTGAAGCCCTCTTTGAAGTTGCACGATCGCTTCAGGGGCAGACCGATCCTGCACTCGTTGTTCTCAGGGGACTTCGCGCGCTCCTCTCGGCAACGGGGTCCGTGTGTGGTTATGGATGCTTCTATCACCGCGACCTCGATGAGGTAGAGCTCGTAGCAGCTCATGGGTTATCAGAGGGGTACATTGACGGCATGGATCCCGTTCTCAAGGGACCGAGCTTGCTACGAGAGTCCATATCTCAAAAGACAGGAATGATGCTCGTCGATATCCAAGAAGATTCGCGAGCGCATACCAGCCTGGCCAAGATAGAGCATCTCCGTTCCACCATCGTCATGCCTTTGGTGGCTGATGACGAGGTCTATGGGGCGCTCGTCCTCTTCACTCGTGCACGGGGATCCTATTCGCAGGATGACTTCGAGCTCGTTTCTGCGGCGGCTACCCAGATCGCTCTCGCAGTTCGCCAGACCTACCTGTTTGATACCGAGCGCCAACAGAGCAAGACCCTCGGTGCGTTGTATCGAATTAGTCATGAGCTCGCCAAGTATCGCACGCCGCGAGAGATGGCAGAGCACGCGTTTCCGATCCTTCA
>JALRCK010000042.1 GCA_023262305.1 Deltaproteobacteria bacterium | reverse complement strand
CGAGGTTTCAAAGTGGAAACCGTTGAAGCAGGACGGGCGATTAACTCGAAAGCTGAGAAGCGCGGACCGATCCTTGAGCTGATCATCCGCAACTATTAAACGGACCCGCTCCCAGAGGTCCTACGAAGTTCTCGCACTGTGCCAACCCCCTCAAGTCGCCTACAAAAGGACATGCACCGAACACCTAGCGCACACTGCCGCCAGGAATCGACATACCACCAATAACGAGGTCTGAACCGGTCGCCGATCGCGCTCCGTTCAGCGCCTATGGGGTTATTACTGTCCCGGGGGGGGATATGGTTTTACGATCTACTCGAACCGCTCTTGCGGTCATCATCACATGTGCGCTTCAAGGTGCTACGATCTCATTCAGCGCACCACTCAAGGAACTACCGGGTAAGAGAGCTGGACTTTTTGCAGCATGCAAGTCGAGCGCCGTGCAGGTAAAGACAAGCTCCAAAGGGAAATACCAAAGCTTCAAAAGCTATCAAGCCGCTGAGGTAAAGAAGCTCACCAAGAAGCTTAAGGGAAAGCCGAAGGATGTCGTAAAAGCTGCCGTCTCAGATCTCACCAAGTCGCTCAAAACGCTACAAGCCAACCTCTCAAAGGAGTGTAAAAAATCATCTCCGTGCTTTAATCCGAATACGCTCGTCCTTAACTCAGACGGAACATCATCCTGCGAGACCAGCAAGGTTTCGTGCATCATGTCAACGATACGGTGCACCCAAAGCGTCCCGGGTAGTTGCGCCTGCGATCGAAAGCCGCCGTCCGACAACAACCAAACTAATCCCAAGCCAACACCTGATCCGAAGCCAACACCAGATCCCGAAAAACCACAACCAACTCCGACGACCGAACCTGACGATATTTCAGTCTCCCTCTCATTGGAGAGCGTTGGAACCTTTAAGGGATACCGAGTGTTTCTGATCGGCAACAAGCTCTCCAAGTCTGGCGTCACCATCAGCTCCTCGCTAACCAGCATTAGCGATAACGGCATTCTGGCGGGTGGATACTTCGTTCAGCCACCCTGGTATGCGGGAGGATCAGTCGGCCACAACCCGCTGTACCTTAACGGAGTCTCATTCAAGGCCGGGGCTATCCTACGTTCCGATGAGATGGATTTTACGATCGTGCCCTTTCTCTCGTCCAAGGGCTCATTTACTACGCCGTGCACGCTCGCGACGTGCCCCAAGGGGATCGTCCTTAATGCCGTGAATGAGTATGGCGTAGCGACCGGCAACGCCACCACCTATAAGGATGGACACCCGGCGCACGGGACCGCCTATCTTTTCAACGGACCAAAAGCACAACTCTCTAAGCTCTCTGCCGGGACCTCAACATCGGTGTGCGTTCGAGGACTCAACGACCTTAACATCGCGCTGGGCGTCGCCAACTGCTACCAAGCCTCTGAGCAGCACCTCCTTTGGAACAACGTCAACTCGTCGCCGCTGGGTTCAATGCAGGAGTATGATCAAGCATCACTCCTTCGCTTCTTTGATCTGGCTCTCAAACAACAAATGCTCGCCCTGGCCAAGGCAGAGGCACGAAAACAAAACCCTCAATGCACCGATAAGCAGATTAATGAAACTGCGCTCTCGAGTTTTCAGCAGCCATACGGACCTCCTAAGATCACGATGGTAGGCACGAACAACCTTGGGGATGTGCTTGGTAATATAAACTACTCGTTCGAGGCAACATATAAGGGGCCATGTCTGGAGGTTTGGAGCTGGGATCCGAGGGATAACATTAACTTCGTGATGACCAAAGATGGCCGACTCACCTTTATTGATCTCGTCTCGTATCTCGAGAGGGACTATGTCGAACCGGGATACTTCATCTCTGACAGTCGGCTCGTGGCTGCCCAGAACTCGCTCTATGGAATTGCAAGCCGTATCGACACCAAGGTCAACCCGATGCGGTGGTCATCATCACCCTTTGACTCCTTTGGATTCGAATTCGCAACTATCGACGGAACGAACGCGCGCGGAGACACGTTCGGGATCCGGGGTGACTACGGTGGTAGATCTGAGCATTACATTCTGCGGGGATCAACAAGCATCTCCGCGGATGACCTGATTGATGAGATGGCTCCCGGCCAAGATCTGTACGTTCAATCGTTGAACGACATCAACGAATGTGGCGAGGTCGTAGGGGTGATCGGCGGCTTTCGATCATTCGAACACCGCGGCATCCTTCTCTCACCACCCGGGTGTCGGTGAGGCAGCAAGCTCTCAACGTATTCAGATGCCCGACGGTGCATTTTTGGGAGTTGATGAGGTCGCCTTTGTGCGTTCGGTCAGCATTGCTAAGAGCGCAAAGATCCCCATGATGTATGGGCCTGCAAAAAACCGATCCCAAGCTACTGGTAGCGCCACAAAATGTATCAGGATGTACCAAGCACAGATCATTCCAAGTTGAGATGCTGAAGATCTGTGTGCCCGAACTTCGTTGGCGAACCTGCGCTGTATCAGCACGCAGCATGCACTCAATCCCACATAAACAAGAAATCCGTTCTCATGCGGAAGCTCACGAAGCCCCTCAACTAGCACCTTGAGGTACAGCCCCGGCGTCACCGTGGGCGGAGAGGAGATAGGATACGGGAGGGGCTGAACGAGCGTGACGTAGAGAATAGTCGCCCATCCTGGGTGTCCGAACACCGCTTCGACCCCTATGCAGATAGCGACAGTAGCCACCATGGCGACTCCGATCTCTCTCTTGGCGGCATCCGATCGCGTGAAGAGAGCAACGAGCATGGCGAGCGAAAACAAACTCAGATCCGTTCGAATCAATCCCAGCAGAGGCAGAATCCTTTGGAGAAACACGACCTCGTTCTTAAGAAAGAGAAAGCAACAGCCTATGATGGTGAGCAGCGCAAGCCCGTCAGGCGTTGACATGCGTGCGATATCAGTAAATCCAAAGGCAAGCGCTGCGAGTGGAATCACAATTCGTAGTTGTGGAGCAAGAAACGTCCGCGACATGTAGAAGAGCAGCACAAGCGTGAGGGCTACAGACACTGCAGAGATAGCGAAGGTTGCCGTGACCATGGAAACCCCTACAAGGGAAAGAAGGCGCACAAGCAGAATGTAACCTATCCTGATCTGATAAAACGGGAGTAGCTCAAAGAGAGCGTGAGGATCAGAGAATATTCCATGTGGATCGGGGCCTGTGATGAATGCTTGAAAAACTGCTGGTAGAACCGCTCCTTGAATCATCGCAAAGGTGAATTGGTGCACCGCAGTAGGATCCGATTCACCTAGAGCTTTGGCCGCGCCCACGTATCCAATCACATCCCAATTAAGAGACGGAGAGACGAATCCGAGGATGAGCGCTAAGGATGCTACATAAGCGAACAGGGCGATATCGAGGATTCTAAAAATCTTCTTCATGGCTTAGCGATTATGCGACCGGCCGTAAGGCTCGTCGACGTTTGCGTTCTCCACGACATGGTAGCGATGCTTTGGTCGACAAACAACTACGTTATTTTGAACAGACACTATGGAGGGCCCGAGGGAACTCCGGCCCTCCAGAGGCGGCTTCATCAAGAGGGGGAGCCTATTCGACGCGTTCACTCAGAAAAATTACAACTGAACCTCAAACTCAACCTCATCCCGAATCGGGATACCATTTTCAGCTACAAGTGGGATCTGCGGCTTCAACGTTCGTGCCTCGGTGACCGCGTCTGGATATATGGCAACCAGTTGCATTCCGCACTTTTGGTAAAAAGCTATCGCAGCGAGGTTATCGTTGGTGGTGATTAACCACGCCCGGCGACACCCTTGCGCTCTCGCGCTTTGAAAGGATTCTTCAAGAAGAGCTCTTCCGATCCCCCGCCCTTGTACGAATGCATCGACAGTCAGGATCTCGCACTCATCCCCCTCGAAGCGAAGGGTAAGAAGCCCAACCGTCTGTTGACCATCAACTGCCAAAAATCCTAGCGAGCTTGCGGCGTCATGAACCTGCCCCCTGGTCACCACAAGATGCGAGCCCCACAGCTCCTCCACCAGCTTGGCGATCTGAGATCTATCAGAATCTTCGATCGGTCGAATGAAAAACGAGGGCATAGGACCACCCTATCCTAACAATCCCTCTAAAACACCCTCGAGATATCGCAGTCTTCCGAGATCAACTTCAACCACATCTTTATTGAACCGTTGACCGACCTCTCCGATGAAGCCCACACAGTTAATAGCGGTATACACCTTCAGAACCCGTCGTTGCATCGAGGAAAGCCCCCACGCTTCAATCCAGCTCTCCACATAGTCGGTAGAAGACTTTATGGATAGCAAGCACATGTTTGTGAGCGCGAGTACATAGAGACGATCACCGAAACACATATCATCAATATCCACGATTCCAACGAGCCCATGCTCGTTCACCAAAACATTTTTGGTCGTCGTGTCATGCAAGAACGGTACGGGTTGCACATCTTGCAGGTATCCATCGATATCCCGGATAACCCGCGCCACTCGATCGACGTGAGACTCATCAGCAACACCGGCGCTTCGGATCCACCCACGCGCACGATCAATTTGTCCCTCAATGAACGAGCTCCACGCTGGGAGGAGACGCTCATCTGAGTATGAATAGCCGTAGCCGAACCCCTGAGCGTGCGGTAACTGGGCTACTCGATCCTGAATTCGTGCTACGTCACCCCCTATCTTCGTTCGCACTTGAGGAGAGAGCGCGGAGAAAAACTCCCCTAAATCTCTACCCTCCAGGTGCTCAAGGATAGTGTAGGGGAAAAAATCACCGAGACTCTGATGCAGGATGCGCGCAGTCGGCAGATTGAGGGGCTTGAGCTGAGCATCCCAGAACACGCTCCCCTCAAGATGCTTTCGTGTGTCGTCGTGGCCCATGCGCACCACAATCTTTGGCCCCTCAGCGGGTGTGACCTCGAAGACGTAGTGACACAGCCCCGTGGGATACCTCCGCACGCGAAAATTATCATGCCCCAGGTACTGCGCCGCGGCGTCTCGGGCATGCTGTTCAGTTGGACGCTGTTGAGTGTTCATGGAGTGCCCTCGGAGGTGTTTATACAAAAAGGATCGTCACTACTACACCTCTTGTAGCGACAAAACTCCTAACATCCGACCGTTATCTGAATCTTACCTTCCCCGGCCATTTAGGCATAAAAGGCCGGGTGATAAGAAACTATGCCAAACGGCGCTCGCTCACCGAACGTTACCGCCTGAAAGAGCTTGGGCTCTATGCCGTGAAGTATCAAGCCCGGCTCCGGGCGAAAGCCGAATCGCGCATAGTATGCAGGAGCTCCGAGAACTACGCACCCTGCGGCACCCCTAATTTTGAGCTCTCGCAACGCCTCGCGAACAAGGTCGCTCCCGATTCCCTTTCGTTGCTCCTCTGGTTTCACCGAGAGGGGACCAAGCCCATACCACCGGAAGATATCCCCCGTAATAGAAACGGGAGAGATAGCAACGTGACCGACGACTGCCCCCCGATAATCGGCGACGAGAGAGATGGTAAGATCTCCTGCATTTCGCAAAGCCTCAACGAGAATGTGCTCAGAGTGATTGGTGTGAGGGGCGTTGAGAAACGTCAGCTCAATGACCTTACTGATCGCTTCTGCATCAGAGGGTTTTTCAGGACGAACGATTGGCCTCATATCTCCTACTCTGCAACAAGAGAGAACTCCATTACAAGGCAGGGATTATCTGGCCATACATCGAGGCGCTCCTCAACCGAGCGAAATCCGGCCTTAACATAGAACGCTCTCGTCCTATCATAGTAAGGATCCGGCTTGCTTGGCCCCAAGGTCCTTACTCGAAGGGTATGGCACCCCACTTGCCGCGAAACCTCCTGAGCGTGAATAACAAGCTGCATGCCGATCCCGCGTCCCCGGAAGTGTGGCAAAACACCCATGGCATGGATCTCATTCACCCCCTCGCCCTCCGCTTTTAGGGTCATAAAGCCGAGCAGCGCGCCATCCGAGTCGTACGCCCCGAACGTGGGCAACCCTTCTGCTTCTTGCGCGTAACTCTCTATGTAGGACTCTATGCCAAACCATTCCGGGAGTGCGAGCATGACACTTCGACACTTTGACGCCCTGGGGGCAGGCATCGCTTTAATAACAACCCCTCTCATCTCCACGCTGTCCCGAGATACTCTTGGGCCCGCTCCGCTGAATTTTCGCGCAGCCACCCCTTGAGGAGATCATCACACTGAGGCCCCCGATCCATAACGACCACGGGCCTATCTAAACGCCGTACCTCGTCGGTCGAACCCTCGTAGATTCGATTACTACCCACTATCAGCTGTCCAAAGCCGAAGACCTTGAACATGCTATAGGCGATCGGGTCCGGCCCGTGCGTCAACACTAGCGTGTGTCGCCCCCAATCGTCTCGCGAACCTGCGGCGCGCCACGCTGCCATAGCAGCTACACTACTCGGATCATTCGTAGCCACTATACGAGCGCTACTTGCACCAACGACCTGTCCGAGGTCGTCAACAATCAGCGCCCCGATCGGGATCTCTCCCTGGGCAAGCCCTTCCCGAGCGAGGCGATCAGCCCGATCCATCAGCACTGCGAGCTCCTCTGTGGTAAATCGACGAGGTGCCGATGTCGGTCCGGAGGAGATACCTATGTCTCGCTTCCAGAGCGTCTCATGCCTAGAATCGTTTACCCACTTGGCGAATGTTTGTTCTATCTTTTGGTGCGAGCGAACGATCGGCGTTATACCCGCCTTTTGGTAATCGCTCCGATCGGGGCGATAATTCAGATCATCAAGGATGCGCACCGTTTTAATTCCCAGGTGTCGCGCCAAGGTACACTGACAGAACGGACACGGACTTAACGATGACGTTGCGATCAGGTCGGCGTATCCACCCTGAATCCGCCCCATCCCCTTCACAGCCCCAGTCTCGCCATGAACACCCGGCACTCCATCCGCCAACTCGTTGTGACCAAAACCGAGTATTTCATGCCGCCCACCCGGAAGGAGGCGACTGATGATCCCCGCGATCGGTATCATCCCCTTGCCAAGGGCGTGCAGCTGCACCTCATGAACGGCGTCGTCTAAGTCTCCCTCTGAGAGGATGTCGTGTTTTTTAAATGAGAGTTCGGACATGGAGCCTCGGCGGTTTACCCCTGAAGCGACAGTACTAGCACTTACCCATCGAGAAAAGTGTTTTTGGTGACCCGAGACGAACTGCAAGGCGCGTGGCTGAGGCATTTAACACCGGACGATCTCCCCGCACTAGAAAGAGGAGCCTCCTCACCTAAGCCTACGCTCCACAATAGGAGATGAGTGGTGAGTGCCGTTCAGGTCGACATACAACGTGCCATCACTGCGGGAGATAGTCACCTCGTTCCTCCTATCCAATTCGGAGACCAGAGACGAGATACATTCGTTGTCGAATGAATAGAAAGCGACCTCTTCGCCACGAAATATTGGTGTCTGTGTAATCTGCTCGTACACCACATCCGCAGATCGATGACAATACACGGCCACTCGCTTGGCCAGCTTAGCCGCTCGATGTAACCGCTCTGCGCTCGGAGCGCCAACATCGATCCAAGCCTCGTATGTGCCGTCGAGCCCCCTGATAGAAACAGCAGGATCATCGGTAGCACCTATTCCGGCAGAAAAAGAGATCCCCTCACCATACTCAAGTGAAAACGCTACGACTCGCGCCATCATGAATTCTAGGCTCTCTGAGGGGTGAAGCGCCGTCGGCAACTTAAATGTCTCATACACCCCACGATCCGTATCAGAGAGCTCAATCGAAAATTGATATACCGTAGACTTAGGTGACACTCCGACATTACTCCCATTACGTTGCTTGTTTAATGCTCTTTCTCACCATGAGGAAACGGTAGAGTGAGCCTTCAATAACAATTCAACTCTCAATCCACCTTTTGAAAGACTATCACCAACTCAGCACCACAGATGTACCTGTATGTGAGGGCTCGAAACCCATTCTCTGCAAAGTGGTTTACAATCGAAATCCGGGTAAACTCGGTTACCGTCTTTTTCTGGGACGCCCGCACGTTAGGGAGCGCGCGATACAGCGCCCCGATGAGTCGCCACGCCAATCGACGTGAGTCGGGCACACACACCACGGCTCTTCCCCCCTTTTCGAGCACCCGCCGCGCCTCTACGACCGCCGCCCGCACATCACCGACGTACGGGAGCACCTGAGACATAACCACCTGGTCAAAACTCGCATCTCCGAAGGGCAAGTGCTGGGCATCTCCTACGCTGGCATGCACACCGTGGCGGGCGAGGAATCGCACCTTGCCCGGCTCGCTGTCAATAGCAACAAGCCCCGGTATCGTCGTCGCCAGGTAGTTACTCCCCGCACCGATATCGAGAACTCGCTTTGGCTCCCCGAGTAATTCTCGCACAAGCGCGAGACGCTTACGGATCCAGTATCGTTGTAGGAGATGCCTGCTGAAATAAGAGCGATATTCATAGTCAGCAGTCGACACTGAGTTCCGAAGCTTCCACAGACGATAAAACGTCGGAAGGTATGACAGCGAAAATTTCACAAGGGAGACATGCGAGGCTCCCGATGCTCGCTCCTCATAGTGCAAAGGTATCTCTTTAACACTAAAGCCACTCGCGTACGCTCGAACCAAGAGCTCTTGAAGGATATTAAAATTCTCTGGTCGGTAGGTCCCTAGATCGAGCGCCTCTTTTTTATAGAGCCTATATCCACTTGAGATATCTTGAACTGGTATCGAGAGTCCACACGAGAAAAACTTATTGAGAATCATCGAGAGAGCATGGCGGGCGATGGGAGCTTCAGACTTTCCACCGTGAGCAAAACGAGAGGCAACGATAATGTCAGCATCTCCACGGACCGCCCACATCTCTTTCAAGAGCTCAGGGGGATGCGAGAGATCGCTATCAAGGGTCATGACGTACTCGCCTTGGGCAGCCTGCAATCCCTCAAGCAACGCACCTGCGTATCCAAGTCGACGCTGCAACAGGCATCGTGCACCCAACTGTTCAGCCACTTGCCACGTCTGGTCTTGGGAACCCCCATCGACCACAACGATCTCTGTCGACAATCCCAGTTCGCGAACCGTTTTCCAGATGCGCTCTATGAGCGGTCCGATATTGAGCCCCTCATTTAGGGTTGGTATTACCACAGAGAGTAAAAGCTGTGACGTCGTCATGCCTACTACGTTTTAATGAAAGCCATTCTCTCGTGCCAAACCGCCGGCGCGACTATCCACTACGAAAGCAACGTTGAGCACGTCCCTTGCAAGAGAGGGGGGACTGGGTCGACCTTCCCTGACCGACGTACGCTACCGTGCCCCTAGGGGGTTTACAAGATGGAGGAGACAGAGTCTGTTGATAGGGTAATCTCCATAGGCGTGAAAAATCCCCTGGCATCATCGACGCCAACCAGAAGGGAGGCTACAATTCAAAAAACCTTATCTCCCCGACAGCTTAGAGCTACCCCCACCAGCCTCACGAACGTAGTCAAAAAAACAATCCATTTCACTACGCCATCTTCTGCAAAAACGCTCCAGTTTCGAAAGTTTTTTCACGGAGTGACGAAGTTAGGAGTTGGTTATGTCGGGAGGAGTTTTATATGTTGTCACGTGTCGCACTTTCCACTATCGCGATTGTTCTTTTTGGCATCTCGTACCATGCGGATGCGGCGGGAAAGTGTAATCAACCAACATCCAGTTCAGTAATAGCTTTTAACGCTTGGAAGTGTGACGGGAAGCCGGGGCGAGAGTTTGACGCTACAGAGGCATTAGGTGGAACCGTTTTTGAGGGAATGTTTGCTTGCCGATCGCTTGAAACCCAGTGGCGCGATTATTGTGCCTGCGAGAATAAAACACTCGATGCAAAGCCTGTGACAGATGCTAAACATGTAGTTTTCAAAATTTTAGACTGCGGACGAAAACCGAACATGCAGGTGTACTGCGGAAACTTCGCCTGTGTTCAAAAAAGTTCCTCTTCGTCCTCCTCATCATCATCTTCCTCTTCTCCATCTCCTCGCAACTAGGGCAGCTGGGGCTCGGGCAGATAGACGACCATACGGCTCGGGTCCGTGTTGTATACTCGCCACCTTAATCTAGTGTGGCGCTCTCGGATCTCCGCAAGGCACTTTTCAATATAGGAGTGACTGACCAATGCAAGTGACAAGACCTGCGCATCTCTGTTCTCCGACCGTGCCAACTGCGAGACGACAGCTTCAAGACTCGCCTCAACCTCTCTCAAGATAGCGGTATCGTCGGACTCTCGCGCAGCACCTAGAATCGTGGTTGTAGCCGTTACCATAAGGCGCGCAGCGTATGCGAAGGGGTCCGCACCACCTACTCGATTATGCGCCAACTCTTTGGCGTAATAGGCGATCTCCTTCCGGAGCCCATATGCTTGCGACCGGTAAACCTCAAGAGCACCTTGCGCTGCCGCCGACCGCTCAGTTACATCGTGCGAAGCGAGCCCCCTCCCGGCCTCCTCAACTCGCCGCAAAGCTAGCTCAATACCGGCACTATGGTGGAGGTGCTCCGCCAAAAGCTCCTGCTATAACTGCTACTCCCCCTCCGCATCCCGCACAATCGGGCTGGATGCAAAAGATGACCTTCACAAAAAAGGGTCGGGAAAAGGAGCACTTGGGATGCGTGCAGGTCGAGGAATAAATATCCCCACCTTCCGGGAAACCAGTGTCCGAATCACTTAACGCACCCACATACGAGGGTGGCTTTTTGGGCGTCGCACACTAGAGCACCTCCCGAGGGATTCCAGACCGCGCAGGTAAAGGGTCCTCCGTAGGGACATACGTTTGTGATCTCAAACGGCACATACTTCTGCTTGTAATCACCTATGAGAGCGCCCTCGGGATATACACCTGCCCCATTCGGAATAAACCGTTCAGGCGTATCAGCACTTCCACTAAAGCTCGGATGTGCCCCTGGCTGCTCCCCTGACTCCTGGCAATGCCTTAAATGCGGAGTGGGCGGAGACACTCCCCTTTGCGGACAGCAGCACGGGTCGTCCCACGTGTTTTGCATAGCGAAGATATCATGCCCCGTGAAGCCATCGGCGTTTGTGTGTCGACTGTGGAACCAACATTTCGGGTTGTTGGGACATCCGTATGGACACAGATCAGGGTTAGCTTGCCACTTACAATCAGGCGTACATGTAAACTGCTTCGAC
>JALRCK010000429.1 GCA_023262305.1 Deltaproteobacteria bacterium | reverse complement strand
AGTGTTGTTGCCGGATTGATTATTGCGTTGGGAGCGTTTGCACACAACGCGCACGCACAAACTTTGTGTATTCAAAAAAATGGGCTCGTCAAGGCAGTGTCGGGACAAAAGTGTCCCGCCAAGACGAAGCTTTTTCCGATTACAGGCGAGGCGATTAAGGGCGATAAGGGAGATCCTGGAGAGCTTGGTCCCCAGGGACCTCAGGGCGACAAGGGTGATATCGGCGAGGTGGGGCCCCAGGGACCGCAAGGTCCGCAGGGAGAGGCAGGCGCGGCTGGTGCTCAGGGCGCACAGGGTGAAAAAGGAGAGAAGGGTGACGCTGGTGCGGCTGGAACACAAGGGCCTCAGGGTGAAAAAGGTGATGCCGGTCCGAAAGGGGACCCGGGCAGCGCGGTCCAATTTGCCAACGATGTGCTCATGACGTGTAAGAGCTACTCGTTCAAGTCGAACATCAAGGCAAATGGTTCAACCACCGACAAATTCGGTCGGACGACTCGAAAGGTCACTGCTCGTTGTGGATCCAATCAGTGGCTACTCTCACACTCTGAAACGCTTCAGACGGCAACGCCTGATTCGCAGGTAGTTTCGTCTCTCGTCATGAGAGATATCGTAAGGAATCCGATCACTACCACCGATGACTTCACGACTGCGGCAGATGGAGCGGCGGCGATCCCGTCAGGAGCGACGATTGAGTTTTACGATTCATCGAGCAGCAACGTCCTCACGACCAGACTGATATGCTGCACGCTCGATGTGAATGTTGCGGAGGGGAAGCCTACGATTGAGTAGTAGGTTCCTGGTGTGGGCTACCTTGGGGACCTTCCGCAAGGTAGCTCCACTGAACGCCTTCGATGAGAATGGCTAGGCGACTCGTCTTGATTGTTCAGATTGAAGGCAGAATGCATTGCGGGCATACGCGATCACATATAGATGGTCGTTGTAAATCGAGGCGCGGATATCTCGATCTGGAAAGACCTCTGACCCACGAGCTCTGAAAGTATCGATTGAGGCCCGTAAAAGTTCTGAGGTTGCATCCCACGCTGCCTTGCGGCCGGTCGTTGCGCCACGATCGCTGTGCATAGAAAAATGCTCCTGCAACAGTCGCTGGTAGGACTTCGCGGTGTGATGGACACCCGGAAAGCGTTGCCGATCAAACTGCTCTGCGGGGCGACTCTTCCAGAAAGCCTGTGCGATGGGCTGGGGTTTCTCAGGATTTGCAATGTTGAGGGGGGCTACACCCAAGAGGGTCTGCCGCGAAAACTCATGGAGGAATCCTGCGATGATATCTTGGAGCAGCTCTCGTCCCGAACAGCTCGAGAGGGTGTGGGGGCTTTGCAAGAGGTCGTCTATGAGTTGATAACGCTTGGTGCGGTCAGCTGCCTCCTGGACGCTCGCTGTCGCCAGGAACCCACTTCGGAACGAATCCGCGCGCCGCTCTATGAGCGCAAAGGCATCTTCGACACACTCTGAAAACCAAACCTGGAGTGGATTCCTAATTCGGAGAGCTTCACCAGCCATGCGGTGTGTGCTCTGTGGAGCAGAGTCGATATAGCGGGAAGCGCTGTGTTGTTGAGGCGGGAATTGCAACATAAGGCCTTGGTCAGAAGGCTAGCACAGGGGCTGCGGTTACCCCACTTCCCAAGCAGCTGTTTCCTGTTTGTTCGGGACTCCTCTTGTCTAGGGCTTAGGGTAATCCCGGTCGGGCAACGCCTGAATTTCCTTGCCATTAGAGCCGTATAATTTTACATCTGCCCCCGCAAACTCTTGTGGAGGAAGCCCTATGACGCAAAGAAACCGCCTTCTCTGGGCCGGCTTTATGGCGATACTCGCCGCGGGTCTCGGATTCGCGATTCGTGGAGGAATATTTGCGGACTGGTCGCGGGAGTTCGGGTTTTCAGCGACCGAGCTCGGGCAGATCGGAGGTGCGGGTTTCACGGGGTTCTGTTTCGGTATCCTCGTTGGAGGATTTCTCGCCGACAAGATCGGGTACGGAAAGCTCGTGCTTGCAGCTTTTACACTTCACATCCTGTCAGCGTTCGTAACGTGTGGTGCAACCGAGGGGATGCCTCGTGACCTCGCCTACAACTACCTTCTGTGGGGCATGTTCATATTTGCGTATGCGAACGGAACGCTTGAGGCCGTGGCGAATCCTCTCGTTGCAACCCTCTTTCCCGAGAATCGCACGCATTACCTCAACATTCTGCACGCAAGCTGGCCTGCTGGTCTCGTGTTGGGAGGGCTCGCCGGTGCTCTCCTCGGTACGCCGGATGGTTGGTCGTGGAAGGCGCAGCTGAGCCTCTACCTCGTTCCCACGCTGGTCTACGGCTGCATGTTCTACGGCCAGACATTTCCAAAGTCCGAGGCTGCCAGTCAGGGGCTCTCCATCGGCGAGATGTGCAAAGATGTCGGTTTGCTGGGAGGTGCTGTTATCTGCGGCTTGGTATCGCTCTTTCTGCACGATCACCTGCACCTCAACGCGGCGATCGCATATGGTGTTGGGTGCTTAGGCTTGGTGTGGATCGGTGTGGTCACCAAGGGTTCTATCGGCCGGCCACTCCTTTTCGTACTCTTTCTCTCCCATGCGCTGATCGGCGCTGTTGAATTGGGAACTGATGGATGGATTCAAAACATCACCGGCAACATCCTCACCCCAACCCTCGGAAAGGTCCTCTTTGTGATGGCATCCCTTGTGATGTTCTCGCTTAGGTTCTGCGCCGATTTTATTGAGCGGCGCATCGGATTGTCTCCCCTCGGAATTCTCTTTGCATCGTGCGTTGTCGCAACCAT
>JALRCK010000428.1 GCA_023262305.1 Deltaproteobacteria bacterium | reverse complement strand
AGGAGCAGCTAGAGTGCTATGCCCGTGCGGTCCCCCGCTCTGAGCACAGCTAGCGGGATGCTCCATCTCCCAAGAGCCGGATAACGCAGGGAGATGGCGCAGGAAGGTAGGGAAGGGAATATTCCCTTGATTGATCTGCCGGTGTGGTTTTACGATGCCGCAGGGTTCACAGTTGCGCGTGGGTGAGGGGGATCCATGACATCAGGGAAGATTCAATTTGAGCGACGTGGGATTGGTCCATCGCCGGGCGTTGTTGGGGCTCGATTCGGGGACGTGTTCTCTGATTGGAAGGAAGGGAAGGAGTCGTTCCTCTTCTTTGCCCCCCACGATGATGACTCAGCAATCAGTTTAGGAATCGTCATTTGCGAGGCGCGGCGCCAGGGGATACCAGTGCGGGTCGTCGTGGTCACCGATGGCAGAAATGGATATGTGTCCCTGGCTGACAGAGATACGATTGTGCAGCGTCGCGTTGAAGAAACATATGCCTCGTATCAACTTCTTGGGGTTTCTGCCGAGGAGATAGTTTTCTTGAAATTCCCCGATGGAGATCTTCAGAACTACTACGGTCGAAGAGCTGCGAAACCTGGGGATCCAACTGACGCGCACGGATTCACCGGACTTGAAAACCACTTCGTGGCAGAGCTTCGTCGCCGAGTGAATCTTAATGGAATCTCGGTCGCGCCAACCCGAGTCTTTGTGCCGAGCTCGGCCGATTATCACCAAGATCACGTCGCTGTTGCACGGCAGATACCGATCTCCATCTATCATGCAATCGGCGGGATCTGGCCCGAGTGTGGTCAAAAGATCGACCAGCCACCGCGGCTGTATTGGCACTGTGTGTATTGCACCTTACCTGATCAGCAACAGCCCAACATTCGAATCGTTGGAGATGCCGCCGCGCTTCAGATTAAGCTTGCAGCTATCGGTGAATACAACTCTCAGGGACAGATAGCGCCGCTCATCGATCAGCTCCGAACTGCTCCCCCGGTTGAATATCTCCTGGAGGAGAGCTTCTCTCTCTTTTCCCCTGGTGTTTACGATTACTGTTTCTCATCGTAAGCACATGTGCGTCTCAGAGTTGGTAGCTCTTCGTGTGCCTCCTGCACCCGTACCCCTTAGCACGATCGGTTGCCACGAATGCGATGATTGCATGCGGGATAGTAGAGGTTTTGATTTCATAGCCCTGACACCTCCCATGGCTAACGCCTCCAAGCGATACAGAAAAGAGCCAGAGAGATTACAACCCGAATCTTTTGAGAATATCGTCCGCGGCGCTCTGGTCTATATCGGCGTCTTCAGGGTGTTTCTCCCCAGCCGACACGGGCGTAAGCGGATAGTTCAAATACTCGAAGAGAAGCCGCAAGCGATCGTCCAAGCTTGAGAGGAGTCTGATCACCTTCTCAATTTTTTGGCTGCACAGGTCCTGATACTCCTGAGCCTCCACTATTTGATGCGCAAGTGAGTGCAACCCGTTCACCGTAGTGCTGGTTTTTTCCAGCTCGGCGAGTACCGCGTCTGGGTCGATCGGCGATCTCTTGAGGAGCCGAGCGACCGAGGCAGTATGGAGGTCATGCTCCTTGAGAAGTTTCTTTTGGCGTTCAACCACATCAAGAACTCGCTGGGTCGCCTCGCTTGTTTCATCGACGACCCGTGATAATTTATGCACAGCGTCTGGGATATTGGTGGAGGTCATCGTCACAGATGATGGGTCGAATTCGCGCGCGAGGGACGCAAGAATGCTCTTGAGACGTGCCATTCCACCAGTCGGATGCGCTTCGGTCAGCTTCTTGAGTGTGGCGAAGAGATCGGAGTCGGTGTGGACTTCGGTGTGCGATCCTGACCGAGGTGGGGCGTCTGGGCTCTTGCGTTTGGTGCGCTTCATGATGGTTTTATGCGGAAGGTTTCTTTCGTGAGAAGATAGCGGTCATCTTCTCCTCAAGGGACGCAACCGTGAAAGGCTTCACGATGTATTGAGAAACGCCAGCCTTCGCTGCTTCAAACACATTCTCTTTCTTAGCCTCAGCTGTGACCATGAGGAAGGGGATGCCTTTGGAGCTCTCGCTAGAGCGAACGGCTTTCAAGAAATCAAGCCCCATCATGTTGGGCATGTTCCAATCTGAGATGATGAAACCGAATGTGTCCTTTTGGAGCTTTGCCAAGGCGTCCATTCCGTCAACAGCCTCTGTGACATTCATGAAGCCCAACTCTCCGAGGGAGCGTCGTACTATCTGTCGCATGGTTTGGTGGTCATCGACCACAAGGATCTTAATGTTAACATCAACGTTAGGAACCATGAATTCTCTCCGATTACACTAGACTCGCTCTTTCGATTGCTCACACGGGAACTCGCCGCTACATTTGTTTTGGCAGGCGATCTGTTTCCACGTTTTTTCGTCAGTGATGAGGTCGCGTCCGTCTCCCTTGTGGCTCCAGTACTCTGCGTTTGGCGCCCTATGTGAGTGTTTTTTATGGAGAGGTGTCTTGCACAGGACATCACCTGGTTGTGCGATGTAGCTGAGCCAATAACTGGCGGCCTTAAAATCTTCTGCTAGGAAGACTTCCTCAAGTTTTCCCTCGGCCGTGATTCGATACACTACAAACGGAACTTTCCAGTCCATACTTCCCTCACAAAAAACATCTCGCCGCATGTTCGGGCGTGATAGCAACCACTCATCTAATCGGTGTATTCCTCAAATCACTTGAGGGCTCGACCCATTTCATGGTGCGCTCTATGGGATCGATTTCATGCGACTAGCCGACTGATTATACTCGGGATTCGGGGCGTTCGGCCGATG
>JALRCK010000427.1 GCA_023262305.1 Deltaproteobacteria bacterium | reverse complement strand
GAGCACTCCTCCGTGATAATATCCGTTCGCCCCGTGCGCTGCTCAAGCCCGCGCAGGAGGTTGAAGACAAGCTCCGATGTAGAACTTGCGCCATCTACTACATAGTTTGCATGACCGAAAAGTGAATTAGCGGTGTGGTGGTCGATGTTGATGAGCCTTTGTGCCCCTCGAATAACCGGTAGGAAGAGGTCCCCAACGCGCTCAATCGCGCCACAATCAACGACGATGACAACATCATCGGGGCCAAAAGTCTTGGGAAGCTCCTTTGACACAGAAGCCGCCCCCGGAATAATGCTATACCGGGGGACGTATCCACTCTCATTAAAAACATCGGCCGCGATACCACATGAACGTAGACCAAGAGCCAAACCGCACGACGACCCGTACGCATCAGCGTCGGGGTTGACATGCGCTATAACGAAAGCGCGCTTACTTGATTGAAGGACATCCAACACCTCATCACAACGTGAATCCAGTGTCATGAATTCTCCTTGGGGCGAATCTTGGCCATGAGGCGTTCAACATCCTCAACGGTGTCGAGGGTATCGTCGTAGTAGAAACGGAGTTCAGGGGTAAACCGTATTCCAAGCTGCTTAGAGATCATCTTGCGGAAGAAACCTGAAGCGGTCTCAAACGCATCCTGAACCTCGTTAATACGATCCTCGCGGTCTGTCCCACTTAAAATCGAGACCACCCAGTACACTTTGGCGTTCCTAAGGTCAGGCGAAACCATAACTGACGTGATAGTCACAAGGCTAAAGCGCGGATCAGCAACGCGGCTGAGGTGCTCCGCTATTAGCTCCTTGATCCTTTCCCCTACCTGGAAGACTCGTCTCTGTCCGGACATGCGTTAACCACCCGATGACCCGCTGAAACCAACCCGACTACTCGAGAGTTGGCGCGATCTCCTTAAACTCGTATACCTCGATGACATCACCGATCTTAACATCGTTGAAGCCTTCTAGCCCGATACCACACTCAAAGCCTGCCTGAACCTCGCGGGCATCGTCCTTGAAGCGACGAAGACTGGACATCTTCCCTTCGTGGATGACTCGGTTATCACGCAAGAGCCGCGCATTCGCATTACGACGAACGATACCATTCGTGATGTAGCAACCGGCGATAACTCCGATCTTCGGAATATTGAAGGTATCTCGAACCTCCGCTCGACCGAGACTCGACTCCTCTCGAATTGGATCAAGAAGACCGACCATGGCGTTCTTCACATCATCGAGAAGCTCGTAAATAACTCGGTAGAAACGCACCTGGATGCCGAGGTTTTCAGCATCGGCAAGTGCGCGAGGCTCACCACGAACGTTGAATCCAACGATAATGGCTCGCGAGGCGATGGCGAGCTGCACATCACTCTCGTTGATTCCACCGACCGCGGAGTGAAGGACTCGCACCTTAACCTTCTCACCTGAGAGCTTCTCAATCGACTGTTTAACAGCCTCTTCAGAACCCTGCACATCTGCCTTAAGGATAACATTGAGCTCTTCAGCAGCTTGGCTGCTCGCACGTTTAGCGAATTCCTCAAGGCTGATCGGACCGGACGCAAGCGCCCGCTCCTTCTGAGCCTTAACCTCTTTACGATTAGCTGAAACCTCGCGCGCATCTGCCTCAGTCTCAACAACCAAGAAGTCGTCGCCCGATTCCGGCATTCCGTTCAAGCCGGTGATCTCCACGGGCATTGAGGGTCCAGCCTCAGTCAGCTTCTCGCCTCGATAATCGGACATCGTTCGAATGCGGCCGTATTCGGCTCCACTCACGAAGACGTCTCCCATCCGCAGCGTTCCAGCTTGCACAAGCACGGTGGCAACTACTCCACGACCTCTGTCCGTACGACTCTCGATGATAGCGCCTTTGGCGCGACGATCGGGATTGGCCTTGAGCTCGCGCACATCAGCGAGAACCAGAAGGCTCTCAAGAAGCTCCTTAATACCATCACCCTTCAACGCTGATACTGGGATGAACATAGTGTCTCCACCCCAATCCTCAGGCTGAAGACCAAACTCTGCTAACTGAGTCTTGATCCTATCCGGATTAGCGTCCGCCTTGTCCATCTTGTTCATCGCTACGATAATCGGCACCTTCGCAGCCTGAGCGTGATTGATAGCCTCCTTTGTTTGCGGCATCACACCGTCGTCAGCAGCAACAACAAGGATGACGATATCTGTTACCTGAGCTCCTCGGGCGCGCATGGCGGTGAATGCCGCGTGACCAGGAGTGTCGATGAAGGTAATCGAGCGACCCCCTTCAGTCTCAACACGATAGGCTCCGATGTGCTGAGTAATACCACCCGCCTCCTTCGCTGCAACCGAGGTGCTGCGAATACGGTCGAGTAGCGACGTTTTTCCGTGGTCGACGTGTCCCATGACCGTCACAACTGGAGCGCGCGGCTGCAAGCTAGACGGGTCCTCGTTCTCCTGAGCGACATCCTGAAGGATATCCTGCTCATTGAACTCAATGTGCTTAACTTCATAGCCAAGCTCGTCCGCCACGATCTGAGCGGTATCCTTATCGATAAGCTGGTTAATCGTGGCCATCACACCAAGACCAAGGAGCTTTGCGATAACCTCTCCAGACTTTAAGCTCATCTGCCGAGCAAGCTCACCAACGGTTATTGAGTCACCTAACTCAATAACTCGCTTAGCAACCTTCTGCTTCTCCTGATCGGCCTGCAGTCCCCTTCTTCTGTCATCATCTTTGGACTTAGACTTAGATCGGCGCACCTCACGGCCACCGTAGTCAAGCAGGTCAACGCTGCTAATCTCGCGCTTTCGTCCCTTCTTAATAGGACCCTTCTTCTTGATGCCC
>JALRCK010000426.1 GCA_023262305.1 Deltaproteobacteria bacterium | reverse complement strand
GATAGCAGCGATCTCGATGCTGGTTGGCGGCATTGGGATCATGAATATTATGTGGGTCACGGTTGTCGAGCGGACGCAAGAGATCGGCATTCGCAGAGCGGTAGGAGCTCGACGGGTTGATATTTTAAAGCAGTTACTCGCTGAGGCTGTCGCACTTTCGGTTCTTGGAGGGGCTGTGGGGGTTGGTGGGGCTGTCGTCATTACCCTCGGGCTCTTCTTTGCCTTTCCCTCCTTTGACATGAGAGCGCCACTGTGGATAGTTGCCCCAGCGTTTCTTGTCGCGTTTGTTGTTGGTGTCGTGTTTGGTGTGGTGCCGGCCTGGAGGGCGTCTCGAATCGAGATCCTTGACGCTCTCCGCTACGAGTAGTTGAGCCATCAACTGACCCATCGCAGGCTTCTCCTGCTCCTGCATCACTAGAATAGTCGAGGGAAACTTCTTTGAGAGGATGTATGTTCCCTAAGCGCATCCGTTCATGGTTCGTATACTTTTCCGTCGTGGGGATCGTTGTGGCTGGCTGCCAGGGCTGCAGCCCCAAGGAGCCGATTATCAATAGTCCGATCGAATCTTGGGAGGAGAAGATAGTCCGCGAGAAGGTGGCGCAACGAGAGGAGGAGGAGCAACAACAGCAGGAGCGACTCGCCCACCAACGAAAAGATGGATTGGGGAAAGATGAGTCACCAGATGAGCACAATATTCTAGTCACCACGCTGGCCGATATCGTGGCCTTTCCGGTGCGTGGAGCCGCATGGCTCGCTCATACGATATTGTAGAGCTCTTGTAAGAAAAGAGAGAAGGTACCACAAAGTTTAAAAAACCTTGGTAAAAGAGGAGGGGAATCCATTCCCACTCCACCTACCGTCTCGAACGCCACTGTTGCGCGAACAGCCGAGCATCTGTTGAAACGCCAAAACTTCCGAGAGTTGCGAGGAACTCTTCGATCCGTCCCGGCGCCTGGTCAGTTGGGGGAAGATACTTTGTAGTCTTCCACAACAACCAAGCCGCAAAGGGATCCCCTGAAGTCTTCCAAGCATCTCGCTTCGAAGAGCCAAACAAGAGATATCCATCCGCTAGTGGTGTCTTGAACGCCGCTATCTCCTCAGAAAAGAACTTCAGTCTCTCTGAGTCAGTAATGAGATAGCTTACCTCCAAAAATCGTTCATCGTCCGGATACGGAATGTGAAACATTCCGGCCCGGGGAAGAACAACGAATCCCTCTCCTGGATAGACGTGCCATCCGGGAGTGTAGACTCGCACCTTGCCTACTCCAACATGCTCGGCGGGGATCCATCGCCCCACCGTGAGCGTGGTGAGTACCAGCACGGTGAGAAGCGCGCAGGCTCCTCCTCTGAGCAGTCGCAGCCACAAGCTGCGACCTAAATTCATGTAAGCGCTCCTACCCGCCACGAGGGCAACGTAGGAGACACAAACCATGATTGCGATGAACACATAAACATTCACCGCTGGGAGATTGGACAGAGACAAAAACATGATGACCTCCTTTCTCTGTGGTACCTCCGCGATACATCCCCCCAAGAAGGTATCGCCGGAGTACATGAAGAAATGAGGACTCACCGGTTATCTGAGGGTCTCATGGTATCGAGGGGTAAGGAAGATTTGAGACCTAGTGGTAATGGTTCGTTAGAGCCCTTATATAGCGGAAATAGATACTAGGGGAATTTCGTATCTCCCTGAAGGAACAGCGCTTTTAGGCGATTTGGCAGAATCAAGCGAGCCCCTTTCCCTGACTAGGGGACATGAAGTTTGTCAAAGCATTAGTTGTTGCCTTCCTCCTCGCGCACGGCGCGTACGCTGAGGGGCACACTCCTTTTCGTGCTTTGGCTGTGAAAAAAGTTTCGAAGCGATCGAAGGTTGCAGCGGGGCACGCCGGAAGGGGATACGGTACTCGGGAGATTCCCACGATTTCGTTCACTACTCGCCTGCATACTGAAGGTAACGTGCGTGTCGCGCTGACGAGCCAGAAGGTGGTGAATTGGACCTCAACGATCTCGCGGGATGGGGGACTCTCCTCTGACAACTCTCAGCTTGAGCTCTACCAAGGTGAGGTCAAGATCCGTGGCAAGCGATATCCCGCAGCGGGCTCTGTTGTTGGAAAAAACGTGGTGCTTTCATTTCCAGGGCGCACGAGAGGATCTCATTCTTCGCGCCAACGAATCTTTACAGTCACTGCTCCAGCTGTACAAGAGGGGGAGATGCACGTTCGTGTTGCAAGCTCTCCGTCGGCGATATTCCACAACAAGGCGTGTGGGCATGAGCATGCAGAGGGAAAGATCTCTCCTCACTCGACAACGGTAGAGCCCCTCAACGTGGGCTTGGCTCAGGCTCGAATGTATCATGTCCTGACATTGAGTACCGTAGGAGACCCGGCCCTCTACGCTCAATATGGCGCGAATACAAATGCCCATATCGCAAGTATCGTCAACGCGGCAGAGGTGCTTTTTTCAGAGCAACTCGGTATTCGTTTTCAGATTGTGAAGCAGCATGTGTATGCTGACGTTGGAGCGCTATCCATACCAGAGACTGATCCGGGCAGGTTGCTCAAGGCTTTTGCCAACAGCTCCGAAAATTCTGCTGTCATGGGGATCAACGCCGTATCCTTCGATGATGATGTTGATATTAAGCATCTCTTTACCGGTAAGGACCTCGACGGAACAACAGTTGGCATCGCATACATCGGTACTGTGTGCTATCAGCCAAAATTTGCATACAGTTTGACTCAGATGACTTCGGGAGGAGGAGCTCCGTACTACTTCGCTCATGAGATTGGCCACAATCTCGGAGCTCGGCACGAAGCAGCTACCTGGGGGTCAA
>JALRCK010000425.1 GCA_023262305.1 Deltaproteobacteria bacterium | reverse complement strand
CCCAACTGAAACTCCAACAAATACACCAACAAATACCCCAACAGAAACTCCAACAAACACACCAACAAAAACTCCGACGAAAGTCTCAACGGCCACGCCCACTCGGACGCCCACAGTAACGCCAACTAAGACCCCTACGGCTGCGCCGACTAGCACTCCCACAGCGACGCCGACCCGCACCCCAACTGTGACGCCGACATGGACGATGACACCGACACCTCGTGCAACGAATACACCGATGCCGACGGCAACTCCTACCTGGACAGCCACACCGCAACCGACCGCAGTAGCTACTCAGGCTCCCCAAGCGCCAACAGCCACATACACACCCATTCCATCGACGCAAAATAAGATCAATCTCTATTCGTCTCGAACGGGGACTCGCGTTTATGTCTATGGTGATGTCCGCTCGAGTAACAACAGTGTAGTGGCCGGTGTATCGGTGAACCTTCTCTGTGGCGGGCGCCTTGTCGCCGTCAAGACAACTGACTCTGAAGGGTACTTCGAATTCAAGTTTAAGCGCCCAGCGAAGTCCGTATCGTGTTGGGCAGAGGAGGCTGGAGGAGTTGCGTCTCGTCGACTCCGAGTGCGGTAGTTCGGGTCAACTCAGAATCGTGACATCTTTTTGGGATGTTAGCAGCGTGCTTCGTAAGACACTGAACCTTTGAGTCCTGTGCGTCCTTTGTGTTCAAGAAATGCGGGGGGCGGCAGAGGTGACTCGGTTCGGTAAGGGATCAGTGGTCTGGTGCTTCCCAGGGGACGCCCCAACCGATTTCGTGGCAGACAATTTCATTTCTTTTCCTCTGATTCCAAAGGGCTCTCATGATGATGGGGGTTGATATGGGGCTATAGTCCGTTGGTCACGCATGACCCTCTCCACACCCAAGCGCCGCGACTTCCTAGCCCCCAAAACCCCATTCGATTCGAAAAACACAACCTCTTGCTTGTGGTGAGTGGTGTTTATGGCTCAGTGGTCACCCTGAGGAGGGATGGACCTCCTCCAGGGTGGTGGGCTATACCCAGGCTCTATGAAGATCATGATACGTGGGGAAAGAGAACGGGGACTTGTCTGTGTGATTGTGCTCGCAGTCCTCCTCACCTTGCCGTGGTTAGGGCGTCCCTTTCAGTCGCGAGGGGAGCCGCGCGAAGCGCTCGTCGCGCAGTCGATGGTCACGAATAGTAACTGGATCTCTCCTCCTGCCTACAACGGCGCAGTGCCGTCCAAACCGCCGTTCAATCATTGGCTGATCTCTCTGGCGTCTCTGCCAGGGGGTGAGGTTACAGAGGTTACCTCGCGTCTGCCGTCGGCGTTTGCTGTGATTCTGTTCGCGGGAGCGTTCTACCTCTTCTTGGCGCGTAGAACGTCGACTGACTCTGCTCTTCTCGCGAGCTTGATAGTGCTCTCTTCGTTTGAATGGTTTCGGGGCGCGGTGACGTGTCGAGTCGATACACTCTTAAGTACCAGCATGGCGGGAGCTCTCCTTGCACTGTTTGCGTGGAGGGAGCGAGGACGAGCCGGATTTCCGTGGCTCGCTGCATGCCTCATTTCATGCGCGGGGCTGACCAAAGGTCCCGTGGGTATCGCACTTCCATTGACCATTTTTTCACTCTTCGAGTTCGTGACCGGAGACAGGGGCATAAGACATGTTATCTCGATAGCTGTCCGTGCAGTGCTGATAGCAGCTCCGGTGATCTGCGTGGTCTCTCTTTGGTACGTCGCCGGCTATCTTCAAAGAGGAGATGTCTTTCTTGAAAAGATTTACTACGAGAACTTCCAGCGCCTGACGAGCTCGATGGTTGACGAGCCTCACAAGCATGCGGCCCCTTATATGTTCCTCATGTTGGCGCTTGGGCTTCTTCCCTGGACGATTGTGTGGATAACCGCAGCCGCTCGTTCGTTGACCAAGAAAAGTCTCAGACTCTCCACGCTCAAAAAGGTGTGGTCGCAAGCAACTGACCTGCAGCGTTTCTCGTTCATTGCTGCGGCTTTTATCTTCGTGTTTTTCTGCATTCCCTCAAGCAAGCGGAGTGTGTACATCATGCCGGCGTATCCATTTCTTGCAATACTTGCTGCAGAGAGTGTCTCAGTGTGGGGGCCATGCACGGGGCGATTGATGACGGTGTTGGCGCGCGTCATCCTATCGTTTTCGATCGGGAGTGTTTGTTTGGTTGGTGTCGCGAGCGTTGCTGGGGTTACGCCTGAGGCCTCCAAGATAGCGAGTGCCTTTCTTGAGAGCTTGTCGTGGTGGAGTGTTTCAATTGTGATCCTGTGTTCACTGATCGTCCTTCGTGCGATTCCCCGAGCGTTTTTGATTGGAAAGCCACCGCAACGACTCGCTGTAGCTCTCGTTGCAGGTGTTGTCATCACGGGTATCGGAGTTGCTGAGCCCGTCTTCCGGCAGCTCTCACCAAAATCATGGGCGAGCTCGGGTGACCTAGCGTCAGCACTCAACCTCTCTCAGCGCGAAAAGTTGTATTCGTTCGGGTCCGAGGCCTATTCCTCCAGTTTTTACCTCAAGAAGCCATTCTTTAGCGCAACACCAGGCTTGCCGAGTGGCTCTGTGGTGTTTGTGGAGCAGAGAAACCTCAATCGCTTCAAGGAGGAGGTGGCCCCTCATGTGCGTGAGATTGCGCGTTTCTCCAACGGACTGGAGCCGAGTAAAAAAGACCTGGTGGTGGTCGAGGTATTGTGATCTCCTTTCCCCGTTCGTTGGAAGAGCGGCTTGTCCCGTCTATCGAGTAGTTCGCGCTTCCTCGACCTGGGTTGGTCTTAAGCTTGATGAAGTGGCGTAAGCTCTCTCTCTCTCTCTCTCTCTCTCTCTCTCTCTCTC
>JALRCK010000424.1 GCA_023262305.1 Deltaproteobacteria bacterium | reverse complement strand
TGCTCCTTCAAGGTCCGGCGCTTAAAATTTTCGAAATCTGCTGCCAAACGTAGATAGCGATCTTTAGCTTCCGCGAGCTGAACTTCGAGGGAGGGCTGTTCTGCTGCTGCTTGATCTACCCCACCTTGACCATTAACAGATTGATCTTGCTCAGTATTATCTGCTCCTGCATCCATCGTATCAGCCTCTTCGTTCGATTGCTTCTTTGTCATGACCGTGTGCTATAAACACTTGGCGAGGCTTTTTCAATGTCTACCCCTCAAAACGACTCACAAATCCCCCCCGAACACCTAAAAAGAGGTCAAGAGACCACCACACCCGCTATCGTCCTGCGAGTTACCCCCTTTCGAGAGAGCGACCTGATCGGGCACCTTCTTACCCCTACCATGGGAAAGATCTCTGTTATAGCTCGCCATGCCCGTGGCAGCCGCAAGCGGTTCCCCAGCTCACTTGACCTCTTCGATCGCGGCGCAGCTCGCCTCACCGTTGAGAAGAGCGGCGCGCTCGGCGTCAAAGAATTCTCACCTTCTCACTCACTTGTGCGGATACGCCATGACCTCGATAAGCTCACCCTCGCATCACTCCTGTGTGAAGCGTTTGACCTCGTTGTTCCAGAGCATGCCGGGCACACGAGCCCTCATCTCTTTGAGATCCTGGACCTCTCTCTCAATGCGATCGACGAAGCGCACGACGTGAGAGGCAGCTTACGTGCTGCATTCATAGCCTTAGCATCACTTACTCAAGACAGTGGGATAGCAGACGTTTCCTCGGCTACACCTGGAAGTCGCGCACTCGCTTCGCTCCTCGACACTATTGAGCGTTTCTGCGAGAGACGGCTGATGACGAGGTCGTCACTCGGCCCCATTATCAAGCGAGCTGCTGGCGAATAACCCAACAGGGTTAGTGGCAGCCACACCCCGTGCCGCACGCCTTCTTAGGGGTTGTGCCGCTGGAACTATCAGAGGACGTGGTTGAGTCTGATGAACTAGTAGAATCAGCCTTTGATGACTTTGACTTGCCTCCTCCCGAGGAGGTTGAACCTGATGTGTAGTCGGTCTTATACCAACCACTCCCCTTGAGGTGGAACGCTGATGCTGACACCGCTTTGTGGACGGGGTTGTTCTTCCCCTTCTCCTTACAATTCGGACACTGTTTCAGCGGCTTGTCGCTAAACTTTTGGATTACTTCAAACCGTCCGCAATCAGGGCATTCGTACTCATAAATTGGCATACAACTCTCACGACGCTAGAAGAGGTTAGTGTAGGGAAGCGAGGCACTGCTCCCTCCCCGGGGAGTATACCTCTAGAGGCGGCACTTGTCCTGCCCTCCGACTCTCCTTAGTTTTTCGGATAGTCATCTTACCCTAGATTTTCAACTGGATATCACAGAATCAAGCACTTGGACCACCTTTTGAGCAGATATACCCCTCAAAAGCACGACTTTGCGGCGAGAGGTATCACCTCGAATGAGCTCGATATCCCTCCAGGGGAGGGCGAATAGGTCCTTTATGAGAAGAATGAGCTCGTCGTTTGCTCGCCCCTCAACCGGGGGCGCAGCCAGGGAGACCTTAGGCACCCCACCGTGGAACCCCACGACGGTGGAACGCTTGGCGCGCGGTGCCACGAGCACCTCCAGGAGGATCCCGTCCTTTGTTTCCTTAATGAACGAGGGTAGAGAGTGAGTCACTCACAGACGCTACACTACTGGGGTGCGTAACTCTACTGATTGAATGGGTGCTACACTGTCACCACGATCTCGTTTTTTACCTGCGTGACTCCGGGTGCCATCCACGCTGCGTTCTCCGCTTCTTTTCGCTCCGCCCATGAACGCACGCTTCCTCGGAGGGTCACGGTGCTATCGAGAGCGTCGACCTCGATGTTTCGAGACTCAAGCTCTGCGTAACGGTGCAGCGCCGCCTTGATCTCACTCTTCACCTCACGCGACTTAATGTGTGGTGACACCCCAATACGATTGGTCACCCCTTTTACCCCGATCAACCCCTCAACCGCCCTCTCAGCAGCTTCACGTTGGTAGTTCCACTCAACGTTCCCCTCTAGGGTGACCCATCCTTTGGTCACAGATACCTTAATGCTCTCATCTGGAACTGATGCGCTCCACGTAAGCGCATTCACCGCAGTGGTGGCTATCCCACCGTCCGTCTTTTGCACCGCACTGGGGAGCTGAACCTCGATGTCGTTGGCGACGGCTCGCACACCCGCCACGCGCTTGGCGATCCTCTCAGCGGTCTGCTTCTGAAAGTAACTCGGCACTCCACCGGTCAAAGTGATAACTCCGTTCGTAACAGCGACCCCGATCTTCGAAGCGTCGATGCTCGGGTCCCATCTCAGGTCTTCCATAATGTCGTGCTGCAGCTCTTTATCGCTCTTCATACGTTCCTCTTTCAAAAGTAAAAGCCATGCAAAAGTGACAACTAGGTCGCGGAGAGAAGGAGCGGATCCATGAACTTCACCGTCTCTCGATCACCCCCTTTGGTGGTGACCTCAAGAAGCGAGAGCTCTCTTCCGTACCCTTCGATCAAGACCGATGTGGGCGAGGAGATGACGTGCTCCTGCTGACGACACGACACTATCAACGCATCGTCGTGAGGGTCGTACGAAACCCCATGGAGCTGCCACAACCGACTCTGGTGACGTGGACCATCACCCGTCGACAACGTGATATCCGCACCCTTTCCTTTAAGTCTGTCGGAGACCTCATCAAAGAAGGTCCGCCACCTCTCTCTCGGTAATCCTCGTTTACTCGACTCCACCATATCCCCTCCCCTCTACACTGTGGACCATTGCTCGCGCGCCACCTTCAAAATATCTTCGTAGC
>JALRCK010000423.1 GCA_023262305.1 Deltaproteobacteria bacterium | reverse complement strand
GTTGTGAATACGCGATGAGGTGATCTCTCCGATGGAGACCTCAAGATCCTCTCGGAAAACTTTCACCATTCGTGCAGCACTCTCGGCCTCCTCAAGGCGTGGAAGCATGTAGTAGATTATCTTGCCACGCACGATCGCGTCAGTGAGGACCAGGTCGGTGTGTTTCGTGCAAAATACCTCGCCCGCTTGGCTCCCGGCGATAGCATGGAGTTCGGAAGCGATGCCGCGAAGGTTGTCCGTGATTCGAGCCGTGTCGAGTACTCCTTTAACGCTTCGGTAGCTGGAGGCTAAATGTCCCAGCTCCACCATCGCTTGCCGGGCGCCGATCTTGTTGAGCATGTTGCGCAGGTGGGGATAAGCGAGTTGAAACGCGGAGAGAGCCACAGCGATGTCTCTGATGGACCACGCCAGACCAAAACTCTCCATGGCGCGAACCATGCGGTAGATCGAATCGGCAGCGAGGCGGTCGTAGTGCTTGGTTGTACTCTGGTCAGATGTTGGAGGAAGTCCCGCTCGTAGCACCTTTCGAGCCTTCACATCTGCCCGTTGATTCGTCATCACGAAGTTATAGGCGTGCACGCTGTCAAACGGGTCGACGATTACCAGGTCCTCGATTCGTCCTGTGATGAGGGCCATCAAGATGATGTGAGCAAGGGTCGCTGAATCGCGCTTCGCGTCGATAAAGGTGCATCCACTCGCTCGTCCACGCGCCATCTGTTGAAAGATGAGCGACTCAAGCCACAGAGTTTTTCCTACGCCTGTCTTCGCGAATACCGCTGCGTGAGTACAGATCTCATCATCATCAACCCAGAGTGGCTTACCTGAGTCGAGCTCGAAACCGACGAGGTATCGATCAAGGATCTTCTTGCCAGAGCGGCGCGCTTCTTCCAGCGCCTTGCCGAAGCAGTCGCGCTCAGGGGGCATTCCGAGAACATCTTTGCCCCCTCGCGCGATCGACTCCGCTTTTCGTGCTCGCTCGATAGAGTGCTGTTTTGCAAAGGTATACGCGGCGGACCCGATAACAGCGGCTGGCAAAAAGCCGAGACCCATCAGGGCGCTTGCCGGAAGATTCGCTAAGAGTGGTGAGAGCGCGGCACCAAACACCCCAGCTGAAACGAGACCGCTTGCAACCATAGATCGGCGCAGCTCCTCGCGTCGTAGAGCTTGGTAATCTGTGCGTTTGTAGTTGCGCGCCATAAAGAGTGTCTCTTACACAGTTGCAGGTGGAGCAGTGACCGCATCGTCGGTCACAACCTCCTCTTTAATTCCTTGGAGTGCCTGTTCAAATTGCTCGCGATTCTCGGACATCGTTGCGCGCTGGAACGACTGGAATCGCCGATCCCAGTCCCCTCCCCAGATCTCCTCGAATTTCGTTCCTCGCAGCGGAACGAGCCCCGTTTTGCCGATGAGGTTGAGGGCGTTTGCTCCTGGATATCCAGCGGGCGTCTTAAAAACGCTGAATATCACCGAGCTTTCAGGAACGGTATAGTCGCCTACCCGTCGAGCGAGCCAGCCGAAGGATACTAGGATGTTTCGCAGCGCTGACCAGTCTCGTAGATCCTCTGGTGCGAGAGAGTGGAGTTCGCAGAGCGTTGTCACGTCCCTCTCCGAGATGGGAGCGAGGACTCGATCATAGATGAGGGTGGTCCCTCCTCCCTCTTCGTTCTGATGTGCTTTGTCGATTCTTTGTTGCTGGCGTGCTCCCACGACGTTCGTGAGCTGTGAAAGCCTCAAGAGCTCTTGCGAGGTTACGGTGCGACGAAGGAGAGCAACGATACTCGCAAGCGGGAGAAAGAGTAGGCTGGAGAGGGTCGCATAGGAGGTTGTTGTGAGGTCCGGAACGAGAGAGGTTGCTTTGGGGAGCACCTCTCGCTCCCACGCTTGATGTGCTTTCCTGACCAGACCAACAAGCTCAAGCTCATCTACCACATGAGCTATTTCGTGTGGCGCTGCAAGGAGCACCTCGGCCCATTGTCGCAGAGCCCATGTGTCGTCAGTCATTCCGATCGGCATTCGCACGGGAGCAAAAGAGCTGGTGCGTGATGCGTACACCAGCGCTTGTCGAATTCGCTGGCGCGCCTCGAAGGGGTACTCACGGGGATATGCAAGCACAGAGTGCAGGATCGCTCGAGCACTCAGGTGTGGAAAATTCGAGCGACGGAACCACTTTCCGGCCTCCAGAGAGTGCGCAAGGATCTTGCCACTCTCCATCGTTAGTATGAAAGTTGCGATCTCTTCGGTTGAGAGCTCTCCAATCGCCTCGCGGAGCCTCGGGTGAAGAACTTGATGGAGAGCGCCGAGCAAGACGCTCGAGTACTGCTCTGAAGTGGCGCTGGAGAGGCTCGTTGGCGGGAGCGCTCCCTGCGGGGCGTTGGTGACGCGCCCCGCCGCATATTCAGCGTGGAGGGATAGCGCAACAGTGAGGGCGTGTGGCACATACTCTGAGAGTGATGCGCCCTTGAAGGATCGTTCGAATGCGGCCTCGTCGTCCAGACGAGGTACAAAGCTCGCGGTGTCTCCGTGCTTGAGAATCATGGCTACAAGAGCCTCATTCGTCTCATTAGTGGCGCTGAACTCGGACGCCACTCTCCACAGCTCCGATGATTGAACCTCTCCCTTGGAGGCATAATCAAGACACGCCAGTCCTCGCACAAGAACATCTGGTGCGCCCGTCGATGACAAGGATTCGAGTCCGGCGCGGACCCCGGAATAAAAGAGGCGCCCGTTGCCTGTCTGCCCGAGGAGATCGTCCCCTTCGTAGGGGCGGTAATAGGTAAAGCCGAAGTATGCTGCGACCAGAAGCGCGGCGAGCCATAGGCGCACGGAGGCTCTCAGGAGGACGAG
>JALRCK010000422.1 GCA_023262305.1 Deltaproteobacteria bacterium | reverse complement strand
ACGATGCTGTTGAGTCGGTCGTTCCCAGATTGAGAGCGGGAGATCTGGTGCTGTGCTTAGGCGCAGGCTCTGTGGGTACGATGCCCGAGAGGTTCCTTCACGCGCTTGGAACCCAGGTTCTGGAACATTCTCAATCTGAGCATTCGATCGCTGCCGCGGCTGGTGCAGGTCTCTAGGGGGCTCCATGATAACGGCGTGTAGCACGATGTCCGCAGCAGAATCGTCTTGCACTGACTACCGATTTTCGGAGGCCCTCATCCCCCACGTCCGTGAACTTGTTGGTGGTCGCGTACGTGAGAGGGTCCCCGGCTCGTCGCTCTCTACGTTCGCCATCGGAGGTGATGTACGCGCGGTAGTTTCCATTGAGAGCGTTGGGGAGCTTTCCGCCGTTGTGTCCCTTTTGGCGAAAGAGGGGCAGGATTATCGAGTTATTGGAAACGGGAGCAACGTTCTGTTCGGTGATGGGCCGCTCTCGATCTGGCTTTTAAAGCTCGGTAGCGGATTGCGGCGAACGGAGGTGCGAGAGGGGAGCGAGCTTGAGGTGTTTGGTGCGGTGCCCCTCATGAGCTTCGCTCGAAAGGTTTCGTCCGAGGGGCTCTCTGGGCTTGAGTTCGCTGCTGGCATCCCGGCCACTATCGGTGGTGCTGCATTTATGAACGCGGGGGCCCACGGGGCCGAGATCTGTGACAGAATCGTAGAGGTGCGCGGCATCTTGCGCGATGGGACCGCGGCCGTCTGGCGTAAGCATGATCTTCCGTGGGCGTATCGGAGGTCTGGCTTGCCAACTGGTGCGGTTGTGAGCTCGGTGGTTCTCTCCCTGGTAATGGGTGATAAAGCTCGAATATCGGAGGCGTGCGCGCACAACCTCGCCGAGCGTCGAGCGCGGCAACCACTCGCGCTTCCATCTGCAGGGTCGGTTTTCAAAAATCCCTCCGCGGAGCGACCCGCGGGTATGCTCCTTGAGGAGCTGGGGATGAAGGGATTTTCAGTTGGTGGGGCGATGGTCTCGGATCTTCATGCCAACTGGATCGTTAATCCGAGGCGGGAAGCCACAGCGCATGATGTGGTAACCGTGATTGAGGCCTGTCAGGGGCGTGCGCGTACCGCCGGTGTTGAACTAGAGCCTGAGGTTCGCCTCTGGCTTGGCGACCAGGCGAAGACGTAGTTCACCTGACACTTTCCCCCTCGGCAGAAACGCTACGCCATTCTATACTGGCGTTATGCGAGTTCTCTTTACATCCCTGATAGCGTCCAGTGTGGTTCTCATTCACATCTTGGACAATCCCGGTCGAGTTTCACATGGGCTTGAGGTTGCCAAGCAGCGCGCCATCTCGTTCCTGAACACCAAAGAGGTACGGATCGAGGGGCTAGCGTTAGTTCCACGGGAGGAGGTTGAGAGGGTGCTCCCACTGGCTCGCTCGGTTGGATGGTGGATGGTGAATGAGACGAGCATCAAGGCTCGAATTGCTGAAAATCCATGGATCAAGAGTGTTGAGATGTCTACCTGCCGAGGGGCATTCCTGCCTAAGTTCGGCTGCTTTCAGCTCACTATTCAGGAGCGCAAGCCCCGGTTCGTTGCCCTTGTTGATGATGAACGGTGGATTATCGGAGAGGATGGAGCGCTCATTATTCCATCCAAGGGGAGCGCTCCCGGTTTGAGTGACGAGGAGTTCGGTAAGTTAACTCCGCTCTACGGTCTCGCCTCGCGCGTAACAGCTCCGGAGCGTTTTCAGGCTCAGTTAGAGGTAGCCCGAACCTCCATCCGAGTTCTCGAAGGGGCGGTTGGTCTCCAGGTTGAGTCGATAACGTTCGAAGGTCGGGGGGATATCACCGTTGATTTTGTGAGCCTTCCGTTCCCGGTCGTCTTCGGTGCGAACTCTGGAGACTCTGCCCCCGTTTTTGAGGACCAGGGGCACCGACTCAAGGCTCTTTTGGCCCAACTCAAGGAGAGGCTTGGTGATATTCAGCGCATCGACCTAGCCTTTTCAAAGGTTGGGGTTGTTAAGTTTCGACCTGCGCCCCCTGAAGAGAATTGATTCATCTTTGGTTCTTGAAAGTCTTCTTGTTTTAAGTTACTTAAATCGAGAGGCGTTGATGTCAAACTCCGTTTACGCAACATCGGCGCTGTAAGGTATTTTTTCCGAGTATTTCTAGGGCGCGCTCATGCCAACACCTTCCTCTCTTATCGCTGGTCTCGATATCGGAACATCAACCATTAAGGTAGTTGTGGGCGAGCGGAAAGCCGATGGTCGCATCGACGTTATTGGTGTTGGGACAAGCCCGTCACGGGGTCTGCGAAAGGGGGTAGTGGTAAACATAGAGGGCACCGTGAGCGCGATCGGAAAAGCGATAGCCCAGGCGGAGACGATGGCTGGATGTGAGATCGGGTCTGTGTACGCCACGATCTCTGGTAGCCACCTCCGTTCTCAGAACAGTCACGGAGTGGTAGGCGTAAAGGCGAAGGAGGTTTCAGCTCTCGACATCGAACGAGTCGTGGAAGCTGCAAAAGCTGTTGCCGTGCCCATGGATCGAGAGATCCTTCACGTCATACCGCAGGAGTTCGTGATCGACGAGCAGGATGGTGTCAAGGATCCGATAGGTATCTCGGGAGTTCGTCTAGAGGCGCGAGTGCACATTATTACCGGTGCCATCGCCAGCGCGCAAAATATTGTAAAGTGTGCTAATAGGTGTGGTTTGGCTGTACAGGATATCGTCGCGGCTCCACTGGCATCCGCTCGCGCAGTCCTGTCAGAAGAGGAGCAAGAGCTCGGTGTCTGTCTCCTCGATATCGGTGGCGGTACGTGCAGTATTTCGGTGTTTCACGGCGGGGCTGTTAAGTTTACGAC
>JALRCK010000421.1 GCA_023262305.1 Deltaproteobacteria bacterium | reverse complement strand
ACGATCACTCCAACACCGACCAACACGCCGACCGTAACGCCAACTCCAACGATCACGCCGACATCGACCCCGACCTATACTCCGACCGTAACGCCAACGATCACACCAACGCCTCCGTCTGTGCCGGTAACGTTTAAGCTTGTGATCGATGAGACGCCGATTGCGGGAGCACCGCTCATGATCAACGCGACCCCTGTTACTACGGATGAACATGGAGAGCTGCTCACCTTACTCAAGACAACACATATGTACGCTATCTCCTCAGCGCTTGAAGCGATCTCCTTCCCGCCGATCGCTGACACGGGAGAGAATTTCAACGCTCGAAGCCCCGTGATGCTTGAAGGCGAGCGGCTCGTAAGCTCGCTCGGCGCGCCGTGCCGTATCGTTATCTCAGGTGTTCCAGCGATCTACTTCTCCACACTCAATAAGACCGACCGAAGCTTGACGGTGCCATTGACGATGACCGATATGAACTCGCTCTGGTCAGTGACGGGGCAGGGTGCTCCGCCGGAGACCTTTGCGCCGGGTACGAGTGGATTCACAGTTGCTGAGGATGTATTTGGTCAATCTTCCGGTCTGGCGGGTGTTTGGAAGTTCCTCGGACAAGAGATTAAGCTCAGCGGTGTGCCAGATGTATGTATGGATACGGCGGTGCCCGGAGCGTGTGAGGTGATCGATACCGCTGCTCTCGTTAAGCCAAGGGAGTACACTCGCGAGTTGATTATAGCCTTGGCGAAGGGTGCGATAGCGGCAGCGAAGAGTGGAAGATGGAAGGGTACGAACGGCTCTTTTGCGGTTCCGTTCATGGTTCGAGGGGCGCAAGCGTTGGCGAAGATGGATTCCTCGATGCAGATGGTCAGTGGTCACCACTTCAAGTGCGACGTCACTCCTGCATCGTGCGTGCGTAAGTCGGTACCGAAGGCAGCAATGAAGAAGGCGTTCTCTAAGATCTTTGCCGGTAAACCACCACGTGGTCTTGAGCACCTCTACGTTCGGGCGCCACGAGAGATGAGGAGCTTCGAACGGCTCTTGGCTAAGGTGCCAAACTCGTATGTTAGTTGCGGGAGGTAGGCAGCAACGTGACTATATATATAGCGTGATTGGGAAGGTTTTATAACCCGCTGAATCTATTGATTTATGTGGAGTGCTACCCAACACTCTTTACCCCTTTGACCTAGCCCTCTCACTTATGGAATCATCACCGTCCATTTAACGGGATAGGTAACTATCCGTAGTAGTTCCAAGGTGTAACGCGCATGAGTCCAATTGAGCATCCCCTCGAGTTTGAGCGACCGTTAGTCGAGCTCGAGTACCAGCTTGAACGTTTGAAGGATGAGCTGGCGAGCGGAAACGCTGCCCGTCGTGAGGAGTACGCCGCTCTTGAGAGCAAGGTGTCAAAGATCCGTAAGGACATCTACGGTAAGCTCTCCCCCTACCAACGAGTTCAGCTCTCTCGCCATTTCGATCGGCCGTATACCCTCGATTATATTAAGTTTATCTTTACCGACTTCGTAGAACTTCACGGGGACAGGCTCTTTAGGGATGATCCCGCAATCGTAGGAGGAACTGCTCGGTTGGGTGAGGTTCCGGTTATGATCGTGGGGCATCAAAGGGGTCGCACAACTGCTGAACGCTTAAAGCGTAATTTCGGAATGCCGAATCCGGAGGGCTACCGAAAGGCTCTGCGCCTCTTCGAGTTGGCTGAAAAATTTGGCATTCCTCTTATTACCTTTATCGATACCCAGGGCGCTTTCCCTGGTCTTGAGGCTGAAGAGCGTGGTCAGGCAGAAGCAATAGCAAGGAATCTTTTAGTGCTCTCAGAGCTTACAGTTCCGGTCATCAGTGTGGTTATCGGTGAGGGTGGAAGCGGAGGCGCTTTGGCTCTTGGAGTTGCTGATCGCATCCTGATGATGGAGAACGCGTGCTATTCGGTAATTACACCTGAAGGATGCGCGTCTATTCTCTGGCACTCGGCTGAAACGGCCACGGTATCGCCCGAACAGGCTTCAGCGGCTGCAGAGGCGCTTAATCTGACAGCGAAAGACCTCAAACGTCTTAATCTTATCGATGATATCGTAGCTGAGCCTGCTGGTGGTGCGCACAGCAACCACAAAGAGGCTGCTGAGATTCTTCGAGCAGCGCTGGTGAAGACCCTTGAGCCCTTGTCAAAACTAAAGGTCAAGGACCTCGTAGCGCAGCGCTACGAAAAATTCCGCAAAATAGGGGCTTTTAACGGGGATACTTAGGGCTGAATTCGTTGTGACCGCCCTAAGTTGCTTTAGGAGCGGGTCGGGGGTACTCTCTCGCCAACGCGACGTAGGCGCTCGGAATACAAGGCGCGAAAGAACTTTAGTCACAGAAACGGTACGGAGAACATGTCAAAAGACGCAATCGAACTTAACGGGGTAGTAAAGGAGTGCTTCCCAAACGCATTCCGTGTTCAGTGTGACAACGGTCATGAGGTTCTCGCGCATCTCGCCGGCAAGATGCGCAAGTTCTACATCCGCGTACTTCCTGGAGACAAGGTTGTTGTTGAGATCTCCCCGTACGATCTTTCCAAGGGTCGTATCGTTCGACGACTCGTCGAAGGTCGAGGTGGTGGAAGACCAGGCGGCGATTCGGCTCCATCATAGTTGGATTCAAACCTCCGTACCGATCGCCTATTCTCGTTTCCCAAGCTCGAAGAGGAGTACGTACGGATAGATCCCCGAGTCGTGACCGTCGCCCCAGCGCATCCCAAGAGCATATTGCCCGACGCCCCAGATCTCTTGAAGGTCAAGCTCCTCCTCGATCGTGTGCTGAAGTACCGTCAGTCCGCGCTTCTTTGGGGTGAGGGGTTTTGAATGAGATGAGTCCCCCCGACCTTCCTTGC
>JALRCK010000420.1 GCA_023262305.1 Deltaproteobacteria bacterium | reverse complement strand
GGGGCTAAGCGACCTTGTTGTTTTCTTTTTACGTAGGATTTTTTCGTTGCTGCAACAAGGTGGGTTCATGTCGCTTATTACAACCAATTCAATACGTGACGGAGCTATCAGGGAAGATGGCCTGGAGCAAATAATAGCTCAGGGTGGTATTCTGAATTTTGTGCTTAGAGGTGTCAAATGGCCGGGGAGAGCTAAGCTGGTCGTGTCGGCCTTTTCGCTTCACCAGGGACCTTGGCGCGGACCGTGCTTACTGGATGGGCAGCTAGTCTCGGTAATTAATCCTTTTTTTGAAGATTCAGATGTAGAGAAGAAACTTAAAACGATTAAGTCAAACCTTAATTTAGTATACGAGGGAACTAAGTGGCTGGGAGATGGCTTCTTGCTGACGCATGAAGAAGCAGAGCGTCTGATAGATGCCGATCCAAATAATAGGAAGGTTTTATTCGCAGTCATCAATGGTCATGAATTAAATAACGAGCCCGCTCAGGTGCCCGGGCGCTGGATCATAAATTTTTACAATTGGCCGATCCATGATGCAGAAAAATACAGGGACCTATTTTCCGTTGTATCGGCAAAGGTTAAGCCGGTCCGCGCGCAAGATAATATGCGAAGTCGCCGAGAAAAATGGTGGTTGCATGGCTCTAGTCCAGTGGAAGCTTATCGCAAATTGAAGCAGTATAAGAGCTGTTTTGTGGTAGCGGCAACCACTAAACATCTTTGCTTTTCAGCGGCCTCTACTGAACTTATGTTTTCTCATGCAATTAAATTTTTTGTCACCGACCGCTGGGACCTCTTCTCAATAGTCCAATCCACTATCCACGAAGTCTGGGCGAGAAAGTACAGTGGTTCACTCGAGACACGACTACGATACTCCCCAAGCGACTGTTTCGAAACCTATGCCTTCCCCGCCGACCTGTGGCAGAACGCTAACCCAACCCTTGCCGATATCGGCGAGCGCTATCACGAACACCGCCGAAGCCTAATGTTATCGTTGTGGCTCGGCCTCACCGATGTGTACAACCTGTTTCATTCTAAGACCCTAGAAGCCGATCTCCAGGAGCATTTTGCATCACGTGCGAAGAAGGATCCTGATGGCTCAAAGATCCCTGAGGAACACCGAGCCCGCGCTCTAGCTTTCACTTATGACGCAGCGCTCGCTTGCATACTTGAGATGCGAAGACTACACATCGAGCTAGACACAGCTGTCCGAGATGCATACGGCTGGCAGGATCTCGATCTAGCTCATGACTTCTACGAAGTCGAAACCCTCTCCGAAAACGATCGCGTTCGTTACACCATCAGCCCCGCAGCCCGTAAAGAGCTCCTCAAGCGCCTCCTGAAGCTCAATCATGAGCGTGCGGCAGAGGAGGCTGCGGCCGCGGTTGCTGTTGAGCCGACAGCTCGGAAGAAGGAGACCAAGCGGAAAGTGGCTGGTAACCGGACCATTGAGCTGTTCCCTTCGGAGAACTAGCCAGCAGCTACTCAGTCGCTTTCAAATTTGTTGTCTAGCGGCTGGGGGTGGTCGTCGATATTTTGTTTGATTTCAAAGGCGGGGCCTCATAAAATAAACCCGTAAATATGAGGGTTTATATGACTAAAAATGACGGTCTCCCTTTAACCGAGAGACAACAAACGGCGATTGTTGCCAAGGCGAATTCGCTCACGGCGGCGCTTAGGGAGGTGTATCGAAGCTTTGTGGCGGATGGGGCTATTTCCGCCTTTCCAACTGGCGACAAATGTCCGACCTCGGCGGATATCATGGCCGCGATGATAATTGCTAACACAGATACGCATACCAAGCGAGCAATTGCTCAGGTGACTTGTGAGCTGCGTAGGATCGTGACCTGTGTCGATGAAATCAGTTCCCTGAAATTTCTCAGGAACACTGTAGGCGGAGCGGTGACCGGTCTTGATCATCTACCAGAGAGCGAGGCCCTTGAGGGTTTGTCTGAAGGTGAGATTTGCTACGAATTGGGTCGCCGCCTGGAGACTTTAGTTAGTCATGTGTATTCGATTAGAGTTAATTTGTGACAGTGGTTTGCTGTATGTCCATTGACTCGTTACAGCAGGAATTAAACTCAAGTCAGAGAGCTGCGGTTATGCACTCCGGCTCTCATGCACTGGTGCTCGCCGGTGCAGGTTGCGGTAAGACCAAAACAATCATTGCCCGAGCCGCCCATCTGATCTCAACGGGGGTCTCTCCGCAGAGAATTCAGATCCTGACCTTTACGAGGCGTTCAGCGGCCGAGATTGTCGAGCGGGTTCGATTGAGCATCGGTGATCGAGGATCTCTGGTGCAGGGTTACTTTCCCGTAACAAGGGAACGAGACAAAAGAAATAGGCTCAATACTCCATGTATGAGGTCTCTTATTGTAGGGAATTTCCAAGTTAGGTTGCTTGGGGCTTGGAGGATAAGGAGCCCTGTACCAGGGGTCAGTTGCTTGCACAACGAAGCAGATGATTTTGATTGGGTAGAGCTTTTGGGCGCGGGCGAGAGCGGAACAGATAAGGATGTTCATGAATTGGAGAGGTACAAAGGGCAGTCCCTCTTCAGTTCTAAAGGTGATGAAGTGTATGCCTCCAGGGACGAGGAATCTTGGATTACGCATGGCGGGTAATCGGGGAAGGGGGGCGAAAGTTGCTTAGAGGGAGCCTAGCACCAGAGGGTGCCGCTTAAAAGGAGCCTGGCACCAGGGGGCTTAGGGGGTGCCGGCGGGTGGGAACTCCAAAAACCATCTTTACACAGAGAATAGGTATTTTTTGGCTGTAACCGGGGTCGCTCTGAGCCGTTTTACGGCAGCATGTGTTTATATCCTTGCTCTGCGATCCGTTATTGTGTAATCAAAAAGGCGCGACTAGCGATTCGCTAGGAAAAAGTATCCA
>JALRCK010000041.1 GCA_023262305.1 Deltaproteobacteria bacterium | reverse complement strand
ACTATAGACCCCATACAAAAGTGATAAGTCGCTAGAGGCGCAGAAGTAGTGTGGGGCCTAAATACGGGTAGCGCTTTTCTCACAAGTAGGTGTTCCTTGTGAAGACGACCATGATCTACACACATGTCGCCAGGTCCCCAGTTCCACGAGTGGTGAGTCCGATTGATGAGCTCTGACAGAATGCGCGCTGTTGAATCCGTATCACCCAACCATCTCAAGCCGAATCTAATCGGCGTGAGGATCGACGGAGGATAGCTAGAGTGTACGTCTATCTCCCATGCGACTTCAAAAAAAAGCGATTGGCTTTCTATCCCCAAAATAGACGCTGAAGGATCGCCTGTCGTAAGGCGCGCGAGCTAGGAGCGCTTAAACCACGAAAAGAGCCCGCGCGATGCGGCTTTTGACTCGGCGTCATTCTCATTTTCTGCGAGCAACTCACTTGCAGAGAGAACACTTGCCACAGAATCAACATCGGCATGACCGGGACTTTCCTGCGCGTCCGCGAGTATTCCAACGGATCGCACCTCCTGACGCACAGTGTGTAAGACCTCACCGAAGGCTGAGGAGAGCGAAAACTCCACTCGAAGATCCTTTGAGGAGACCTCTCCCAACGCATGCTCAAACTCTACCGGCACCTGACTCAATCCCATCTGCTGCCGCACCCACGCGGCGGTGTGATGAGCTACTAATCGATGCTTGAAGATCTTCTCGGTCGACTCATCAGGCTTGATCAGAGAGCACGTTACCGTGATCCCCTCCTCTAGATGGCGTCCGTGCGGGATATTCAAGAGCGCCCGACACGACATTCGAGGCGTCTGCACATAGGTGTGCGCAACGATGTCCACAATCTGTGGACCCAGGGTCCCGACATCCACGACCTGCTTCCCACCGGTTGTGAGCGGACGCACAAAAAACTCCTTTGTCTCAGAGAGGAAAACCTCCCCGGTAAGGGCGAGCGCGCGCACGCGAGCAAAGAGGCTAATCTTTGAATTCGCTCGTTGAGGCTCGCTGCCGAAATACCACCCGAGCAGCTCCTCACGCTTAAAGTTGGCAACTATTGAATGCTCTGCGAAGCCGGAGTGACCCTCCACGCACACACCCCGAGTGACTGGCTTGAAACTCATTCCTAATGAGTCTGAGAAGGCCTGAAGTAAGAGGTGCCCATCCTCTCGCTCAATCGAAACTTCCACTCGATACGGAGAGAAGAGCTCTCCGACTCGCCCCGCAGCAAGATCCGCCAACTGCTTGGAAGCGTTCTTCGGACAGAAGGTTGCCTGCACCCTGACCCCCTCCTCGTTGCCAAATCGCCATGAGGGATCGATCTCAATAGATTCTAGCTCGATGATGCTCGCGGCTGGGGAGAGAACCAAGGCCCCACCAGTTGTGAGAGTGCTGCCGTCAGAGGCTGGCTGGGAATTAGCCTTATCCCCTGCAACGTGAACTGAAACGAGCCCCATGTCGCCACACAAGATGCGCTCATCCGAAGACACGATGACAACCTCACAGGTGAGATTGTGGGCCCCTGCCTGCAACAACAAGAACTCAACCGGAATATCGATCTGAAGACCGCGATAGTGCGCCCACGCACCACGAGGGTGGAGAACTCTGCGATAGCGATATGACGAAACAGATTCAACCGGCACGTTAAGCTCAGAGGCCACATACGGGATGCCAAGAGATGAGAGCTCAACGATCTCTCCCTTCTCGTCTATAAAGCGGCACTCCAACAAAACACTCTCTCCCGCATGCATGAACAGGGAGAGATCAAACTGAACTGAAACCGTACGACGTTCCCATCCCGCAACAACTTTGTATCCGGAGGAGACTCGCAAGTCGGAGATTTTGTCTCCAGACACGACGTCATGGGGCCACATCCCTACCGAGTGGGGAGCTGGAACGTGCGCCCCAATCAACTCGCTTCGAGGAACGCAGATACTGTCAGGACGGGACGCGCTTAAGACCTCACGCCCATTTCCATCGATAACAGAGAGGACAAGCTCCACATCACACCGTCCTGTTGGAAGATCGAGGGCGGCATATGGAACGAACGCGCGAATCTCATCGATAACGATCCGTTGCGCATTCGGTCGAATCGGAACCAGAGAGCAGAAGTGCGCGTCATTAGGAACGACCTCACAAGCCACCTCACCAGACTCTGAACCTCCCGGGTCCGTCCAACTCGACCAATCCGGCCGACATGAAACCGAGCGACCGTTCCACCGCAACGACACGCGCAGCCACAACGGCTGACCGTCGTGACCAACGAGCCGAAGACCACACATGACGAAGCACCCTTTTGTGCCAAAAACCTGATGGTCATGAAGAACCTCAAAGCCGAAAATTGCATCTTCCTCATCGAACGAGGGCTCCAAGAACCCCTCCGATTGAAGCCCTTTGGAGATCTGATCTACCTCAAGACCTGCAAGGCTCATCTTTCGGCGAACATACCAACGCAACAACATCGTCAGCTCATCGAGTTCGCGGCTTATGTCATAGTCAGTAGCGAGTATTGGGTGAGATGAGGAACCCTTCGCACGAGGAGATGCCTCGCGCTCCTGTGTTGCCATAGATGCAAGCGCTGCCTGCGCACGGCGAACCAGTCCATCAACGATAGCTGCTTCAACTGAGCCTGCGTAGATTGAGCTCAACAACAGGGGTACGTTCGGTTCGAGCGTAAATCGACCTGTCTCGCGGTGCGCAATCTGTCGCACTATTTTGAGTACAAGCTCAGCAACCTTGGAGATAGCAACTGCACTCGTACGACGAGCCCTACTCCGATATTTCGCAGCTCGTCGAATCTCCTCCTCGAGGGGAGCAACAAAAGCTTGCAGAGCATCAGATCGCTCGTTCATAACGCGACGAACCTCAGATGCATTCATCGGGCGAGATTCACGCACGGTCAAAGCACGAGAGAGCTTCGAGGGAGCCGAGCTCGGTCCGCTCTTGGCAACCTTGAGTGGAGCGGCGCCATCAACCTGCATCAGCTCACCCTCATGCGGCTGCGAGGAGTTTTTTTCGGAGGAACTTGTGTCTTCAGGCAAGCTACTGGGGTACATACTTCAAGAAAATCGTCTCCTTCCTTCGCTCATCTCCAACTCAAAGGGGGGCAACCCAAATCATCGAAAAGCACCTGGAGGCCCTTCCCCTTATACAGTCCCTCTCCTTGAACAAACGGAGAGGCAGGGGGGAGCAAGCTTAACTAAGCTTTTCAGGTGGTTACCTAGTTCCCTCGGCGCTTTTTCGATTCAATCTGCGGCCACAACGGAGATGAAATACCGACTGGAGCAGGGGGCTTTTCTATCCTACTTTCGGCGAAAGTTTCAACCCATGTTGTGAGTTTCGGGGCTACTTTTAGGCGGTTTGTACAAATGCCCCCATTTGGATTATAAACCGGGGTCCTACAAAGCCGTTAAAGGTCAGCACATACTGAGAGGATGTCCATGGCAACAGAAGTGAAGATGCCGCAGCTAAGCGACACGATGAGTTCAGGTAAAATCCTGGTCTGGAAGAAAAAAGAGGGAGATCAGGTGTCCCGAGGAGATATCCTCGCCGAGGTTGAAACAGACAAAGCAAACCTCGAAATCGAGTCCTTTTTCAACGGCACTCTCCTGAAGATAATGACTCCTGCCAACTCATCCGCAAAAGTTGGGGAGATCATCGCTGTCATCGGTGCTGCGGGAGAATCGGTTGCTGCAGGAACGTCCTCAAGCGCTTCAACACCGACACCTCCAGCCCCAGCGACCACCCCTGCTCCCAAGGCTGCGACTCCTTCAACTGCCTCTGTTGTGGCCACTCCACCCGCTGCAGCAGCACCTCTCAGCGTCGTTTCAGGCGGCGATCGCGTCAAGGCAAGCCCCCTTGCCAAGCGTGTAGCCGAGCAACTTCAAGTAAACCTTTCGTCAGTTCAAGGTTCAGGACCAAACGGACGAATCGTTCGCAAGGACGTTGAGGCAGCAGCAGGTTCCACATCTGCGGCACCCTCATATCATCAAGCTGCGGCACCTGCGTACCAAGCTGTGCCAGCTCCAGCTCCATCATTCTCAGAGTCTGTACAACCAGGAGCGGGAGCTTACACTCCTCTCTCAAAGATGCGTGAAACGATCGCTCGCCGCATGCAGGAGAGCGTCAATACTTCACCGCACTTCTACTGCACCGCCTCGGTCAACATGGGCGAAGCCCTTCGACTGCGCGAGGTGCTCAAGGAGCTTCCTGAGTACAAAGGGATCAGCGTTAACCACCTCGTTATCAAGGCGGTTGCCTACGCACTCAAGCGGGAGCCCCGAGTCAATGCAGCGATGAAAAATGGGCAACACTACCAACCTGCTCAGATCAACATCGGAATCATCACAGCAATCCCTGATGGGTTGCTCATCCCGGTCCTCAAAGAGGTAGATACCATGGCGCTCAAGGATGTCGTATTTGAGGCTCGTGCCGCAATCGAACGCGCTCGAGCAGGACGTCCAAGCTCCACGGATCTATCGGGTGGCACTTTCAGTATCTCCAACATGGGGATGTTTGACGTTGAAAACTTTACCGCGATCATCAATCCTGGTCAGGGCGGAATCCTCGCGGTGAGCGCCGTGCAGAAGCAGCCAATAGTTCAGAATGGACAGATCGTTGTTGGATCTATCATGAAGGCTACGGTATCGGTGGATCACCGCATCATTGACGGAGTTATGTCAGCAACGTTCCTTAAGCACTTTAAGGACGCGCTTGAGACACCAGCTCTCTTGATGGCGTAACGATAGGCGAGTGACGAGTATGGCGGTAGAAGTTCCAAGGAACGCAGAGAAGATCGTAAAGCCCTCGTGGCTCAAGGTTCGCGCCCCTGGTTCGCCGGAGTACCTCGAGACTCGTAAGATCGTAAAGACGCTCAACCTACACACGGTCTGTGAAGAAGCTCAGTGTCCCAACATCGGGGAGTGCTGGTCGCACCACACAGCTACCTTCATGATCATGGGCGAGCTCTGCACTCGAAAATGTCACTTCTGCTCGGTCAAAAAGGGAAACTCTGAGACGTTGCAGCCTCTTGATCCTTTTGAGCCCGAGCGAGTAGGTATCGCCATCAAGGAACTCGGCTTAAAGCACGCGGTGATTACGTCTGTTGATAGAGACGATGTCGCTGATAACGGCGCACGCCACTTCCTCAAAACGATCGAAGCGATTCGCACGCACGCACCCGGATGCAAAGTTGAGTTGTTGATCCCTGACCTGAAGGGCTCAAGGAAAGATCTTGAGACTATCCTGAGCGGAAAGATCGATGTGCTCAATCACAACATCGAGACCGTGCCACGGCTGTACAAAAAGGTACGCCCCGGTGCCGGATACATCCGATCGCTCTCGATTCATCGATGGGCAAAGGAGATCGACCCATCCGTTGTGACCAAGACAGGTATCATGGTTGGACTTGGAGAGACGAAGGAAGAGGTCCTCTCCGTCATGGACGATCTCCGCGCCATCAACATCGATGTAATGACGATCGGCCAGTACTTGCGACCGACCGAGCGTCAACTTCCTGTTCGGGCCTTTATCACCCCGGAGGAGTTCAAGGAATACGAAGACGAGGGCATGAAGCGCGGGTTTAAGTTCGTTGAATCCGGACCCTTCGTGCGAAGCTCGTACCACGCATGGAAGCACACCGCCGATATCGCGGCACGAGAGTAGCAAGCGAGCTCTAGCATGATCGGCACCTCCCACGTTCCGCTCGGCGAGCTCTACCTCATACCGAACCTCCTCGGGGAGACCCCTGTTGACACATCTCTTCCACCCCTTATAGCCTCACTAGTCTCGAAGATCTCTCATTTCGTGGTCGAAGAAGAGAAGTCTGCGCGGCGATTCATCAAGCAACTCTGCCCAGATCGAGTGATACGCGACCTCTCCCTCTCAACTCTCAACGAACACACAAAATCGAGTGACATAGATGTGCTCCTCTCTCCTCTCCGCGAGGGACACGCTGTGGGCGTCATCTCAGAGGCAGGATGCCCCGGCATCGCAGACCCGGGTGCGGAGCTCGTTCGACGTGCTCATGAGTCCGGCATCCGTGTTCATCCTCTTGTTGGACCGTGCTCCATGACTCTGGCCCTCATGGCATCTGGCTTTAACGGACAACGGTGGCGCTTTCTGGGCTACCTCCCGATCGACCCGACTCAGCGCAAAGAATCAATCCGCGCAATGGAGCGAGAGCTCTACGCCTCGAACGAGACACAGATCGTTATGGATACACCGTACCGCAACCAACGACTCCTTGCAGATCTCCTCGACGCCTGCAGGCCTGAGACGCTCATCTGCATAGCGTCTGCATTGACCACCCACGAGGAGTCCATCCAAGTGCGTTCTGCGCGAGCATGGCGGGACCTACCGCAAAATCTCCCGAAAATGCCGGCTCTCTTCCTGCTTGGACGGTAAGCCGTATACGCCCCCATCAACACCGTGGTCGATCCTAAAAATTGGGGGTCCGCAACGCATTTCATCCCCCCTAAGTGTTCCAAGTTATTGTCGGAAATAGTAAAAAGTAGCTGAACGTTCTCCGCACCTGACGTCTAGCAGTAGAGCTTCATGAAGCGTATCTCCGGAAATGTGCTCGCCCTCGTCGGGCTCATATTGGGACTCTCCTGCGGTCTCGCGGTTGTCTCGCTGAAGAGGTACCTGATCGGAGAGGTCGTTCAAGCTATCAACGAAGAGGTAGCGGTTGCCTGCCCCACCTGTACCCTCACCTACGATTCCTTCAAACTCTCCTTCCTCTCCCTTTCAGGAAAAGTCACCGGCGTTCAGCTTCTCGATGAGGGAACCCCGAAACTCTCTTTCGACAAGATAACCGCCACGTTTGACATCAGCGAGATCCTTCAACAGAAAATTTACCTCGAGACGCTCGTACTCTCTGATGGTCACGCAGATGGTGTCGGTCCCGACTCAGCCACCTTCCGCTTCATCGAACAGATTACCTCTCCCCTACCTCCAGAACTTCAAAACAAGCCACGCTGGAGAGCTATCCTCAACAACCTTGAGATCCGTACAACCTCTCTCCGTGAATCATTCGGTGAGAGCGAGCTCTACGGAAGCAATCTATCACTCTTCGTAAAACGGATCGGTGAAGAGTTCGTTATCCTTCCCGACCTGGCAGACCTCCGTTACCGAACATTTCTCAACCCGGAAAAAACCGAGGCATCCGAACTTCAACTTGGGCAACTAAACGGGTCGGTGGTTATTGAGGCCAATCGTGCAGTGTTTAATTCACTCAAGGTAGGCAGGGACATCTCAACCATAGACATTAAAGGGGTCTCAGATACTTCTCACAACGACGCCCTGTCAGGAATCGCGACATACGCCATCGACTCCCAGTACATAGGACTTCCAACATGGCTTCAGGGAGTGATGGTCGGGAGCGGAGATCTCAAGGGCTCTCTTGGAAGCCCGGTCATCACCGGGTCACTCTCTCACTCTGAAGCTGCGCCGCTTACCTTGGCATTCCCGAATGCATCATCGGTACAGCTCTCATCAATCAATGGTGATCTTAAAGTTGACGTCAACCGAGGGGACCCAATCATCACCCTCAGCAACATCACAGGCACCGGAGATAAAACAAAGCTGGTTGGAACCCAGCCTCTGGTGTTCTCTGATGATGGACTGCGCGCTGCTTTTGAGGCATCCCTCCCCTCTTTCACCTATGGGCCTTTCACGGTAAGCGACGCGTCTGCAAAAATTCTGGTCAAGCCAATCGGTGGCGATACCACAACATCTTTCGTCATCACCGCATCTGACCTCAAGGTTCAACAGACGTCGCTCGGTCCGGTAAAGATTAACCTGGCGATCGAACCCACCGGAATATCCGTTAAGGTAGACTCAACAGATTCACGTTTCGGATCCCTTCGTTGGGAGGGCACTATCGACACACGGATGAGTGAACCCACCCTAAAGAGTGGTAGGCTCACCCTTGAGGACTACCGATATCCACAATCCTCCCCGCCCGATCCCTCAAAAATAAGCCCACTAGCCCTCACGATATCTTTTCCGCTCTCTGGTCCTCTTGACCTCGCTCGCCTCGCCGGCGAGGGACCAACCACGGTGACCATCCCCTCAATCGGACCTGGCGTGACCCTCTCCGGCAAGACGACCTTGAAGGACGGCTTCCTGAACGTGCATCTTCCCACATCTCCGCAAAAAGCCGCCGCACAGCTCAAGCTCGACGTCGCTCGAACCTTCAACGGCGATCTTCGCGTCTCGGTGCCCGGAGCGCCACTCTCAAGTTTCGTGCAAGAAGCCGACTGCGGAATGATCGATGGCACCCTCGACTACACTTTCAGCATGTCATCACCCCTCGGAGGATCAGGGAAGCTCGCCCTTGGAGATCTGTACGTCGGTTGCGAACCCTACATCCTGCGTCTGCCCAAGAACACAACGCTTCCAATCTCTGTTGGAGCTCTCAGGTTTAAAAACACCAAGCTCTCGAGCGGGGACACCGCCCTCACGCTTGACGGCTCGATCGGCATCGAGCCGGGTGCAGACATCTCCATCACTGGAAACCTCCACCTCAGCTCACTTCTTCCCCTCCTCCCATCGGTAGACAACCTCCAAGGTCTCCTCTCATCGAAGATAGCTCTCAAGGGTCCTCTCAACGCTCCTCACTTCACCGGAACGGCAGCACTCTCCGATGGAGAGCTCGCGGTGCCCGCGCCTGACATAGGCGCGCACGATGTCAAAGGTCGCTTTGTGCTCCTTGAGGACACCATCAAAATCGAGGACCTTGAGGGGTCGGTGAATTCAGGCACCTTTTCGCTCAAAGGAAACCTTGTGCCCTTCAACTGGCCAAATTCAAAGCTAACGGCCCAACTCAAAGAGGTCACGATTGAGCCGATCCGAGACGCCTCGATAACATTCTCGGGAGATCTCGCACTTGGACTGAATCAAGAGAAGCATCAATCCCTCTCTGGAAATATTGCGATAAACTTCGCGGAGATCTCAAAGGATTTTGACCTCAATAAAATCTTGGTGCAGACGATCAAGGGCTATTTCATCCCCGCGCGAGTGCAGCCGCACATCAGCAAGAGGCCCGTCTCGCTCGATCTTGATGTTAATTTCTCTGCACCGCGAAACATCTTTGTGCTGACACCGTTCTTCAGCGCTGAACTCAATACCTCCATCCATGCTGGAGGAACTACTTCCGATCCCGCCTTGAATGGCTCAATGCAGCTTTTGAGCGGCTGGGTTGGATTGAAGGGTAATCGGTTTGACGTAACCGCAGGGAGCCTGTCGTTTAAGCCCGGCTCGCTCACCCCCTATCTTGAAATTGCAAGTGAAGGAAATCTACGAGCACCAACCGGAGAGAGCGTCCTGGTGATCCTTGAGGCTGCTGGTCCCCTCACCTCTCCGCGCATATCGCTGTCGAGCGATCGGGGTCTCTCTCAAGAGGACCTGCTCCTCCTCATTACATCATCTCGCTCGCTGACCGGTCGCACCATGGCGAATCAACTCGGTAGCCAGTTCGCCCAGGACCAACGCTACTTCCTCTCCCAAGACTCCTTCAGCAGCTTTGAGGCATTCTTCACAAACCTCACTAAGATCGACACGCTCTCTTTCGAGCCGACCTACAACCCCTACACCGGTCTGGTCGAGCCAGCCGTGGTAGCGAAAAAGAACCTAACGCCTCGCTTCGCATTCGTTGGAAACAGCCTCTTCAGCAGCGTGAGTAACTCCAAGGCTGGAGTGGTGTACAACCTCACACCAACCCTGGATATCAATGGATTTATCCAGTCGGTCAGCACGCAAGAAAACCTACAGCTAAGCTCTGACCTCACCTATACCATCTTTGCCGAACAGGCCTCACTCGTTGACATCACTGTTCAAGGGCAAGCAGAAACCGATGAACAAGATGTCTTGATCGCTGCCCGAATAGGCTCTGATTCACGCATCCTTGATAACCCTGAGAGCCTTGGTACCATTCAACGTAACATCCAAACCTATCTACGAGACCTTGGATTTATAGGCTCAACCGTCGAGGTAAAGTGTCGACATGCAGATCACTTTTGCAAAGATCTTCTCATTCAGGTCAATGAGGGTCCGCTCTACTCTATCAACGAAGTCCGAGTCGAGGGACAAACGCTTCCCGAAGCGGTCCAACAAAAGATGAATTCCGTCGTCGCCAAAGGGGCAACTGCCACAGGGTCAGTGCTTCAAGAGATGGAGCGCACCGTTGTTATCGCACTCCGCAATGAAGGGTACATCTCAGCTCGAATCGCTCCTACGTATATGCCGATCGACTCACCTGCACTCGTTGACCTTGTCGTAAAAAGCGATCTACGAGAGCCAATATCGTTCGTATTCACCGGTAATACAGTGTTCACGGCCGAGGAGTTTCTTGAATCTATAGAGCTCTTCTCCCGCAAGCGTCCGTTTGGAAACAATACAATAAAGCTCCTCGTCCAAAACATAGAGCAGATGTATCAGGCCAAGGGGTACCTCTTTGCCCAAGTTTCCTACACTGAGGATCGCACCAACCTTGAGCGTCTCACCTATAACATCGCCATAGCCGAGGAGGCTCGAACGAAGGTCGATGAGCTTGTCCTACAAGGGAACGAATCTCTCTCCGAGAGACAGTTGAAAAAAGCGATGAGGGATTTGGGGCTCACCGACCAGATAGAACTATTAACCCCGGAGTATGCTATCCCGGCACAGCTTGAGACACTCAAGACCATCGTGGAGACGATCTACCAGCAGCAAGGTTTTCCAAACGCGCAGGTTTCTTACACGATTGAGCCGGTCGATAACGGCTCAGCACTCAATGTGTACTACCGCATCGTTGAAGGTCCCCGCGTTCGCTTGGCTCATGTGGAGGTGAAAGGCTTTCCCTCAGGCATCCAGATGCGCGAACCTCCTGCCTTACCAGTGTCACTTCCGAACCTCAACACCTACATTGATCATCTCGTCTCGCAACTAGAGGAGGAGGGATACATGTATCCCGCCATCGATACAGACCCATCTCCCGATGGCTCTACAATCGAGCTTCTTGTAACCCCCGGTCCGCGAACGATTATCAAGAGCATCTCGATAGAGGGGCTCTCCCGAATCGATGAATCGGTTGCTCAAAAATACCTCGCCCTCAAGACAGGGAATCCGTTTCGAGCGGAGGACGTCAATGCGACGAAGCGCGAGCTCCTGAAATCAGGGCTCTTCTCTCGCGTAGAGGTCATCGCTGCTGATGGCACCTTTGACAGCTCACACGAGGAGATCACGGTGCGACTCTCTGAGCGCGCCCTTGAGACCCTCGAGGTCGGACCCGGAGCTAATTCTG
>JALRCK010000419.1 GCA_023262305.1 Deltaproteobacteria bacterium | reverse complement strand
CGCAAATTTCTCGAATACCTCTACAATAACGATTTGCGACTTCCGGATGTGGCACAAAAGCGAGTTGATGGCATCTATGTTCAACCAGATTTCTACTACAATGATAGATTCTGGGTTTTCTGTGACGGTACCCCGCATGACGACCCTTCGGTAAAGGCTCGCGATGAGGCGCAGCGCCAGGAGATTATAGCTCGCGGCGACGAAGTCTGGGTTTACTATTACCGTGAGGACTTAGCTGAGCGCATAAAGTCCCGACCGGATATCTTTAAAAAGGTACGATAATGGAGTCCTTCTCACCTGGCAAGTTGATAACCTTTCGGGGGCGTGATTGGGTTGTTCTTCCTAGCGATGATGAGGATCTGCTCGTTGTGAAGCCGCTGGGTGGTACTGACCATGAAGTAGCAGGGGTCTATCTGCCACTTGAGATAGAGCATGACCGTCCACGCGATGCTCGATTTGAAAAGCCAACAGCCGACGACCTAAGCGATTTCTCGACTGCGCGGATGCTCTATGATTCCGCCCGCCTTGCATTCCGTAACGGAGCGGGACCATTCCGCGCGCTCGCTAAAATTTCATTTCGTCCGCGATCATACCAGCTAGTGCCTCTTGTAATGGCCCTGCGACAGGCGACAGTGCGGCTTCTCGTCGCAGACGATGTTGGAGTGGGGAAGACGGTTGAGGCCCTGTTGCTCACTAGAGAGCTTATGGAGCGCCGAAAGATCACCCGCTTCGCCGTGGTTTGTCTGCCCCACCTCTGCGAGCAGTGGCAGGAAGAGATCCGTAATAAGCTTGATTTGGATGCAGTAATAATCCGCTCTAGCACTCAAGCTCGGCTGGATCGCCAGATTCAGGGCGATACCAGTGTGTATGAGTACTATCCGTATCAGATCATCTCAATCGACTACATCAAAGGCGAATCTAGACGAGATGTATTTATAGAGCAGTGCCCGGAGTTAATCATAGTAGATGAGGCACATACCTGCGCACGACCCGCCGGCGCCTCCACCAGTCAACAGCTCCGATTCAATCTTCTTAACCGCCTAGCGGCTAAGCCTGACCAGCACCTTGTGATGCTCACTGCGACCCCGCACAGCGGAAAGCAGGAAGAGTTTAACTCACTGCTGGGTCTATTAAAGAGCGAGTTTGAGACGCTCGACCTGCCGAATTCAACTCAGAATGAACGGCGTGAGCTGGCGAAGTATTTTGTGCAGCGTAAACGAAGCGATGTCGAGAAATGGCTTAATGAAGATACTCCGTTTCCTGAGAGAGATCCGATTGAGTGGAAGTACGCGCTCAGTAGAGAGTACGCTACCTTCTTTGATGATTTATTGGACTTCGCTCGAAAGCTCTTGGCTGTTGACCCCAAGAACCCAAAGGCACCCAAGCGCGCTTCATACTGGACAGCCTTAGCGCTTTTAAGAGGTGTCATATCGAGCCCAGCTGCCGGCGCCACAATGCTGGCCGCCCGTCGGAAGAGGATGCAGGAAAGTGACCCAACCAAATCTGTTGAGTCAGCGGTTGAGGACGTACGCGAGAATCCAGTCGGCGACGGAGAGGAGGGAGCTGCGGTTGATAATGCACCCACACAGCTCCTCAAAGATATCGACTGGAGTGAGGCGCAGATTAGACAGTTAAACACCCTCGCCGAAAGGTTAGAGGGTCTCAAGGGTGTCGAACACGACGCGAAACTAGAGAACCTCGAAGCCGTTGTTGAGGATTGGTTAGCAGATGGCTTCTGCCCGGTTGTATTTTGTCGCTTCATCGAGACAGCAAAATACGTAGGTGAGAATCTAAAAACTTCGCTTACGAAGAAGTTTCCCAAAGTCGAGGTTGAGGTTGTTACCAGCGAGGATCCCGACGAGGTCCGCCGCGGGCGGATAAATGCCATGGCAAACCATAAGCAGCGAGTGCTAGTCGCCACGGATTGCTTGAGCGAAGGAATCAACCTCCAGGAGCTGTTTACCGGTGTATTGCACTACGACCTTCCCTGGAATCCGAATCGTTTAGAGCAGCGGGAGGGGCGAGTTGATCGCTATGGACAAACAGCCAAAGTTGTCAAAACGGCGCTCTTGTACAGCGATAACCCCATAGACGGGATCGTCTTGGACGTACTTCTAAAGAAGGTCCGTCAAATCAAGAAGGAAACCGGCATAAACGTACCTTTTCCTGACGATTCACAGTCGATTATCGACACAATCACACAAGCCCTCCTCCTTAACCCCTCGCGAAGGGTCACGTCGCACGAGGAGAATAATCAACTAGTCTTTAACTTCGGAGAGCTTCCGGAAGCCGAACGAGCGAAGGGTGAGCTGACCCGAAAGCTGGAGGAAGCCCAGGAGCGAGAGAAGGTCTCCCGCAGCATCTTCGCCCAAAATGCCATCAAGCCGGCCGAAATCGAGCAGGATCTCCAGGCGGTCGATGAAGCGATAGGCGATCCTAAGGCCGTCGAGGATTTCGTAGTAGCCGCGCTAAGAAACCTCTTCGGAGTTCAGGTCGATAAGGACCGAACTGAGGATGGCTATCATATCCATACAGGCAACTTTCCGCCGCACCTGCAAGGGCTTTTGCCGCAGGAATCCGTTGTCGCAGTGTCCTTTATCTCGCCAACGCCCAAAGGCTTTTACTACATTGGTAGAAATCACCGCTTTGTAGAGCAGCTTTGCCAGGTAGTCATGGCCAACACGATAGCTCGGAAGAAGAATAGAGCAGCGCGTGCTGCGGTTATTCGCACTGATTCGGTAAAGATCAAAACCACTCTGTTACTCTTCCGATGCCGTAATGTTATCGAGCAGGCCCGTAAAGGGAACAAATCAGCCCACCAGATCATAGCCGAGGAGATGCTTCTTTGGGGATGGAGAGGGACACCGAGTAAAAAGGAGTTCCTA
>JALRCK010000418.1 GCA_023262305.1 Deltaproteobacteria bacterium | reverse complement strand
GGTAGCTGGAGCTGACATGCTCGAGAAGAATCCTGAAAGGGCTATTGAGTTAGCGGTTCGTGGAATGTTGACTGAGGGTATCCTTGGTCACCAGCAGCTTGGTAAATTGAAGATCTACAAGGGGAGTGAGCATCCTCATGCTGCTCAGCTTCCTCAAGTTCACGCGGTAGCAAAGAAAAATTAAGGAAATAGGTAGGGAGTAGTAGATGATCAAGGGTGGTGGATTTCACGCAATCGGTCGCCGCAAGGAAGCGGTAGCACGGGTTTACCTTCGACCTGGAACTGGAAAGTTTCTCGTTAACGGTCACGAGACCAAGGAGTACTTCGGGCGCGTTAGTTTGGAGATTCTGATCAAGGAGCCTCTCGTCGTTACCGGTTTGACTGAGAAGTACGATGTACTTGCTAACGTCAGTGGTGGTGGAAAGAGTGGGCAGGCAGGTGCAGTTCGCATGGCGCTCGGTCGAGTGTTGGTTGCTGCTGATGCTTCGCACCGCAAGACTCTCAAGGCTGGGCGCATGCTGACCCGAGATGCTCGAGAAGTTGAGCGTAAGAAGTACGGACTTCACAAAGCTCGTCGTCGACCACAGTTCTCGAAGCGTTAATTGTTTCGAAAGCTCAAACAGAAAAGCCTGGCGGCGGAAGCTGCCGGGCTTTTTTGTTTATGGGCGCAGTGTTTGAGCCAAGGAGTTGTTCTCTTTCTGTGGAGTCCTCTGCATTAAAGTAGGGGGGCAGATAGGACTGTGAGAGAACAGAGGGAAAGGGATTCCCCCTGACCGTGCTAAACCCCTTTAATCGTCGAATAGAAACCCAGCACGCGAGTTTCTACCGTAGCAGCCTTTGCGCGCTCCACTGCCTCGTAGAGGGTTCCAGTTGATTGTGGGGTGGTCTCTAGATCGACATGGAATGAGTATTCGAACGGCTTGCCTGGGATGGGGCGTGACTCGATCTTGGTTACGTTGATAGCGAGCTGCGCAAACTCCCCTAAAAGCTTGTAGAGGCTTGCTGGTTCGTGGCGGAGGCTCAGGATGAGGGTACATTTAGAGGGGGTCTCGGCCGCTTCTGGGCGATGTACAAGAGCAAAGAACCTTGTCATGTTGCTCGGGTGGTTCTGGATAGACGGGGCCACAATTGAGAGTCCATATTCTTGAGCAGCTTCCTGGCTCGCTATCGCAGCGATGCCTGGCGCGTTGAGTGTGCGCACATGAGCGGCAGCTCCCGCCGTGTCTGAGAATACAACTGGCGAGATGTGGGGGTGCTGCTCTAAAAAAACGGAGCATTGCTCCAGGGCTTTCGGGTGCGAGAAAACCTGCGTAATCGAATCGATGCTCTCCGAAGGGGATGCAGTCATGATGTGCAGCTGTACTGGGCAGTAGTATTCCCCTACGACCGAGCAGTTATACTCAGAGAGCAGGTCGTACATCTCATGAATAGACCCGGCTAAAGCGTTTTCGATCGGGACGACGCCAGCATCGGCGCGTCCAGACGTAACGTGCTCAAAGATCTCTCGAAAACGGATGGTCTGGACAGGGGTTAGGTCGGGACCATAGAGCGCGCGCGCAGCCATGCTGCTAAACGACCCTGTGATTCCTTGATAGGCTACCCTCTTTTTCATGGATGGTGGATGATACCCCAGATTTATTATGGATACCATTATCGTTATACCCGCTCGTTACGGCTCCAGCCGCTACCCCGGAAAGCCGCTAGCTCCCATCATGGGCCGATCCCTCTTGGAGAGGGTTTGGCGCATCGGAAAGGGGGTCCCCGGGGTTTCCCGCGTAGTAGTGGCGACCGATGACTCCCGCATCGTCGAGCACGTGCGTGCGTTTGGTGGAGAGGTGGTTATGACCTCCGAGTCGTGCAGAAACGGCTCTGAGCGTGCCTATGAGGCGGTTCAAAATTTAGGATCGAAAGCTGACGTAATCGTCAATCTGCAAGGTGATGCCGTGCTCATGCCGCCGTGGGTTGTTGGCGCGTTGGTACAAGAGATGAATCGCGATGTAGCAGTGCAGATCTCGACTCCAGCAGTTCGACTGACATCGGACCAGTACAAGAGCATGAGTGCTATGAAGGGGGCAGGGGTGGTTTCTGGAACAACGGTCACCTTCGCAAAGAATGGGGACGCACTCTACTTCTCCAAAGGAATTATCCCCTTCGTAAGATCTGCGCCCACATCTGGTGAGCCGCCGATATTTCAGCATATCGGTGTGTACGCGTACCGGGCCGCAGCGCTCCAGAAGTACATCGGTCTCCCTCAGGGGATGTTTGAAGAGGTGGAACAGCTCGAGCAGTTGAGAGCGATCGAGAACGGGATGCCGATCCGAGTTGTGCAGGTCTCCTTGCAGGGGCGCACGATGTGGTCCGTCGATAATCCTCAGGATGTCGCTCGCGTCGAAGAGATCATCCGCGCAGAGGGTGAACTGGTATGAAGCGCCTCGTGATCCTCTGCCGACACGGCAACACCTTTGAAAAAGGGGCGAAGGTCGTGATGGTTGGGGCGCGCGAGGACCTCCCTTTAACTGCACGAGGAATTGAGCAAGCTCACGCGGTAGGAAAAGCTCTTGCCCGAGCGAGCGTTATCCCCGCACGAATCCTGAGTGGCCCCCTCAAGCGCACCAAGGTCTTCGCCGAAGTTCTTCAAGCTGAGACCAATACATCGGCGGGCATCGAGATCGACAGTCGCTTGTGTGAGTTCGACTATGGCGCGTGGAGCGGACTCTCAAATGAGGAGATTATCGCGATCTCCGGAAAGGAAAACCTAGAGGCGTGGCAAGAGCGAAGTGTGCGCCCACCGGGTATCCCCTTCACACCTTCTCAGGATATGGCGCGCGAAGAGGCGAATGCTCTCTTGCAAGAGCTTGAGTCGTGCAATGGAGCGTGCCTCGTGGTG
>JALRCK010000417.1:1745-2888 GCA_023262305.1 Deltaproteobacteria bacterium | reverse complement strand
CCGACGGTGACGCACATAGAGTTCTCAATGGCAGGTCGAAGCCCCTTGGTTTACGCGTACACGTTGAGACGCCGCCATCAACAAAGCTGAATTAACTTTTTGACCAGACTTTGATACGCGCGGTCGCGGATGCTTGAGTGCCACCGGTGCCAGCCTACCTGTGAGACTCCCTAACGATCAGGGAAGAGCTTTCTGGCCAATGCCTCCAGCTTTTCTGCTCGCTGAGCGAAGAGTGGCTTGTGGCCCAAGCGCCACCCCTTGATCTTAGATCTCTCCTCAGGCGTAAATGACAGCCCACTGAGCGCATCACCCCCTTCATCTCGGATCTTCCTGAAGTCAAGTTTTTTGCCTTTTGGAAAATGACGCCGGATAATTTGCATCACATGTGCGTACACCGCAAAGCGATCTAAAGGACTCTCACCCTTGGGAAGCTTCTTGTGCAATTCTTGCAGGTCTTTTGCCGAAGCAACCTGGGGAAATTCACGAATAAAATTCCGCAACTCGCGGGCATCACACACTTGAAGCACCCCACCCTTCTCAAATGCGTTGTGAAGCGTGGGATAGATACCCTCAAACGAGAGCGCAACACCAATCCCCGCCAAAATCTCTCTCTGATTTATCCGAGTGAGAGAGTAACGGGCTCGATCTGTGTTGAGACTTCCCCCGGCAAATGAAAGAAAACCCTCCAAAAATGGTCGCCGAAAATAGGGGTAGAAGATGAGGGCATCAAGACACGGAGCAACCGAACCACCGTCCAAGCTGAAAAGCTTTCGGAAGCTGGGAACAAATTCCTTCCTGGCGATCTCCACCACATGCATATTCCCAACAACGCGCGGCGACTCGGGACGAAACCGAAAGGTCCTCTCAATCCTGTTTATTAAGTCCTGTGCTAGAGCTGCTGTAGGAGCAGAAAAACAGAGCGACTTTTGGTCGAGCGCACGCGCTCGAGCCAGATATGCACCGATAATGTAGGAGGCTTCATGGTCGATACTAGGCGGGATACGAAAATCTCTTCGATTGAATCGTTCCGAAGAGCGGAAGAGCGTGGGTGGGAGTGCGCCGTCAAGGATCCACGACTCGGCAGGGAGTTTTGTGAGGCGCTTAATCTGATGAGGGGATAATCCTCTCTCGTAGAGCCGTAGG
>JALRCK010000417.1:0-1735 GCA_023262305.1 Deltaproteobacteria bacterium | reverse complement strand
ACAAGCTCAAGGTTGTTGAGCTCCACCTCTATACGATCAAACCGGGCCGCTTTTCGATCAGGGGCTTCATGTTCGTTTTTCTTCTGAGCCTCCTCCAACAGACTTTGCGCGTAGGTCCAAATGTGGTGCGCTGTTGTGCGACGATGCTTGATGGCGTTTTGTGACAAGACGTCACCCCCGTAACATCGAGTTGTCTCGGGAATGGTTCCGTCCAGAGCCCGATTTTGAATTCCTATACCCGTGATTCGATCAATATCAACGAACGAGAAACCTTTCCGATAGAGAGTAAACCCCTTCGTCATGGCTTCCTTCTCAGCGCGCAACTTTGCCCTTATCCCCTTTCTCTGAGCCTCACTCATCGGGAGATCTCCAACGGTTTCAAGGGCTGCTTCATGACGTTGATGAAAGTTGAGAAGTCGGCGAACTGTAATCTCTTCTCGCCGAGCGATGTCTTTGGCATCAACTTGACTGTGACTGTACCGCGCGATACCTGACGGCATACTCCGGTATATCAGCCAGGAGCGCACATCTTGATCAGGTGCAAGCGCCTGTCGAATTTCTTTGATCGGTGCTCGACGTTCAAACTGCTTAACGGCCTCGCGAAAAACTTGAACCTCAGCTTGAAGCTGCTCACGAATTCGTTTGCCCTCCTCCGGTGGGAACAGCTGCGCATGAGCAAGAGCCACACGAAAGGATCGCTCAACAGCAGAGGCATGTTGCTTGAGAAGGTCTACACTTTCTTGGGTCCTCTGAGTCGACTTGAGCGCCATGACCGGGCACTGTATCGAAGGGCAGCCCGCGCCTCAACTCTTTAGCTCACAGCACGTCGCGATGTGTCCGAATCTGTCAGTTTAGGGGAACGGCAGACACCTACGCCTTCAAGCAATCAAATCCCCTAATCCTTCGATGCTGATATAGTTTTACACCCCGCCGGCATTCGATTGGTGTGCATATCAATCATCTTAATCACGATACCCGCTCCCTCAATCTTTGGGCACGCGACCGTGTATCGGCGGGTGTAGGTGGCATACCTGCGAGTTGCAGTGATCGAGCGAGTGCCCGGAGGCAAAAGAACACGCTCTCCCGGCTTTAAGATGGCGTACTTCCCGTTTCCGAGAACCGATATAACGTTAAACTCTCTGTCCTGAGAGTCGTTCTTCACCAAAATCCTTCCGTCAGGTACCCTTTCCCCCGAACACCCAAGGCACACGGCGGCGATCACAAAGAGGGCCTTTTTGGTGAGTTTTCGCGGAAGCATACCTGGCGTATCGACACATCTCTCAAGAAACAACGGTTTATTTGCTGAGCTCTTCGGCGCACCCCTAAATTCCGCTTTGGTCCAGTACCCGAGGTGCCGATAGACCCTTCAAGCGGGTTAGTGATGTGGTGGCTGTTGCAGAACTCGCGTTGGTTTAGCCAGTACCGTTGTAGCCGTTCATTTTTACACTTGTTGTAAATGGGCGTCTCACTACTGAGTATTTTAAAGGTAGCTGACGATGAACTCATACGTTGCAGTAATATCTAGGTTGTTCACCCTTTCTCTCCTTTCTATCACCGCACACATTGCGACCGGATGCTCTCCAGTGTCTGGTCCGGATAAATCAGCAGCTGGGCTCCTCCTCGGAGGTGGCTGGGGTGCGGGCGCGGGCGCTGTCATCGGCAATCAGGTTGCCACCTCAGGTGAGGGCATTCCAGTGGGAGCTGGATTTGGCGCAGCCGCGGGCCTTCTTCACGG
>JALRCK010000416.1 GCA_023262305.1 Deltaproteobacteria bacterium | reverse complement strand
CACGTCTTTAACAGTATGAGTTGAGTATTTGTAACGACCGTTCTCACAATTGATCTTCTCGGTTGGCGTGACCACTCCTGCATCCATCGCTGCAGCAGCCACTATGGGCTTCATAGTGGAGCCAGGCTCAAACACAGCCTCCACAAGAAGGTTTCGTAACGCACTCTTTGAATCCACCGCGGGATTGTTGAAGTTGAAGCTTGGGGATTGGCTCAACGCAATTATCTCCCCCGTGTTGGAGTCGACCATCACCGCCATCGCCTGCTTTGCTTTGGCCTCCTTGCGACCGATCTCCAACTCCTCATCCATAATCAGCTGAAGGTCGGCGTCGAGCGTAAGCCGTAGAGCATCCCCCTTGGGAACCTCGAACGACTCCTCTTCTCCCAGCTGACTCACCTGAATCACCTTACCGAACGCATCCCGAGTACCACGGGTCTTGAGGTGGTCGACATGGAGACGCTCCTCATAGAGACTCTCAATTCCCGACAACCCCTTTCCATCAATCCCAACTTTACCTATGAGAGCGCTCGCCGCTTGGTTGTAGGGGTAGAACCTTCGAGACTCAAGCACAGTGCCTACCCCTTGCAGATTCAGGGAAGCGACCTTTTCCACTTGGTAACGGGGCACCTGCCTCTTTATCCATACAAAGGGCTGCGTGCTAGAAAGCTTCTCTCTGATACTGGCGGGCTTCATCTCGAGCAGCTCTGAGAGATCTCGAACGGCTCGCTCCTTATCCTTTACCTGCTTAGGTCGCACATAGACGGATTCAGCAGGAACGGAAACCGCAAGCAGCTTTCCATTTCGGTCGAGCACTGGACCCCGTTCTGCCGCAATCTCAACCTCTGAAACGTGCTGCTTGATTGCCCAATCCTGCCACGTCTCAAAATCCGAGACCTGTAGGCTGTAGAGCCTTGAGACGAGCAGCCCTACCCATCCTAGTGCGAAGATTCCTATGACACGAAGCCGCATCGGCCGCTGATTAACGAGGGTCATTGACGCAACGGCCGGTCGTTCAGAGAAGGCAAAGTCCTTTCCGATGATACCCGAGCGCGCACCAGATTCACGCGAAGGTGTGTCCGAATTTGCAGCGAGATCGCCCACGCCATACGCGTCTGTATTGGCAGCATCCGAGGTGGAAGAGAGGGAAAAATCGGTATGCTTTCGTTTGGGATACATTCGCCCGTTCAATACCTCTATAGCCCCGGTGCGATATGCCACTTTCGGGGTAGTATATTAGTGTTTGAAATTACCCCTTCCCCGCCGAACGGGGAAGGGTAAAAGGAGCTGAAATGCCCGTCCTACTACGATTTTTCGGAGGGGGCGCCTAGTATGTCACCCTCAAAGTCTGCTGAAGGCTGTGCTCTGCAAGCCCCACCTTATCCCGAGCAGCTTTGGATAGATTATCTGGACGCAGCAAGACCGAGCGTTGGAGCTCAAGCTCTCTTCGCTCCATATCGAGGGCTACCGTCTTTTGGCGCTCACGCGCCAAGCTGTAGCCGAGGTCCGTAGCCTCAAGCTTTGCCCAAACCTTTACTCCGAGAAGGACCAAGAGAACGACGGCTCCAAGGAGCTGTACCTTCCCTGACACTCGGGTAGCTTCACGCTTGACGTAAACCGATTGATACTGCAAACACACTGCCATATAACCCCAACCCTCTTTAGACTTTGTACAGACAATTTAGTTTTCTGTCGCTACCAAAAGTGACATTGACTTGATTTTTTTTACTGCTCACTTCGAAAAATCTTTTTCAAATTCCAACACACGCAACCGAGCGCTGCGCGACGCGGGATTCTGGCGAATCTCCTCATCAGACGGAACGATCGGCTTACGATGAACGACGTGACCAACCCGCACCTCCGTGCGAGCGCCACGCCACGATGCTGGATAGCTCCCTGCGGATTCCCAGCTCCGCATGCGGTTTGTGACGATCTTGTCCTCGATCGAATGAAAGGTGATTACGGCGAAACGAGCCCCTTTTTTCGATACTTTTGGCACGGCCTGAAGGAAGTGTTCCAGCTGCCCGATCTCGTCGTTGACCTTCATGCGGAGAGCCTGAAAGACGACGGTGGCTGGATGAACCTTTGACTCCCCCTTCTTTCCCAAGTGAGAGGCCTTGATCACATCGGCGAGTTGGCGCGCGCTTTCAAAGGGACGCTCCAACACGATCGTTCGAGCGATCGACCGAGCATTCTGCCCCACCCCACCCTCTGCCAGAGCTACATAGATATCCCTCTCTGGGGCTGTGTTAATAAACTCCTGGGCGCTCATCCCAGAAGACTCATCCATGCGCATATCGAGGGGACCCTCATCAACAAACGAGAATCCCCGCCCCTGCTTGAGCTGATCGGTCGACATCCCGAGGTCTGCCAAAACTCCATCGAACCCCCGAAAAGAGACCTCACGCTCCAAGTCGGCAAACGGCGCGTGAATCAGTTCGAGTCTATCACCATACTCCGATACCAGAGACTCTCCCCGAGCGATCGCGCGACCGTCTCGGTCCATCGCCACCACCCAGGCATCAGGGCTGGCATCCAGGATCGCCTTCGTATGGCCACCGCTCCCAAAGGTGCAGTCGAGGAACATCCCCCCTTGCCTAGCCTGAAGAGCGTCAATAACCTCGTCGACCATAATCGGACCGTGAACCCCAACCTTAGAACTGCTCATATATCTACATCCGCAAACAGGTCCGGATTCTCTAAAAGTGCCTGCTCGGAGGCCTCAAATATCGAATCCCACACCCGCTTGTCCCATATTCGAAATCCATGAATCGAGGATGTGAAAACCACATCTTTATCGAGTCCGGCGTACGCTCTGAGGTAGGACGGAATCAAGATCCGCCCGTTCCCGTCGATCGGACACTCGGAGGCCCGGCTCAAATAGAAATTTTCAAGAC
>JALRCK010000415.1 GCA_023262305.1 Deltaproteobacteria bacterium | reverse complement strand
TCCCTGCTTTGGTTCGTACCTGCCTCTCCATACGCTACAAGCCCAAGCTCGTTGACCTGCTCATCGCGGGTTGTCTCTACCTCTTTGGGCATATCACCTACTGGGCATTTTGGTTCGATTGGACTGAAGGACCGACATTCTTCGATAGTGTTGCCTACCACATCCCGCGCACGCTGATGTGGAGTTGGCACGGGAACTTTCACCCTTGGGCTACAGCAGTGTGGCATCAGATCGGTAATGTCGTTGGTGGCTCTGCCACGATGTTGCCTCTGGCCTTAATGGGACGAGGTTGGCTTGGAGGTGCATGGGTTGGGCTTGTTCTCACTTGGGGTGCTGCTGCAGCGGTGTACGTTATCGCGCAAACCTTCCACCTCAATAAGAGGGCCTCGCTGCTTGCGGCGTTATGTTTTGTGGCCTGTCCCATCGTCGGTTTGCGAATGTCTGATCTGACAACCGATATGGGGGCGTCTTTTCCGGTCCTCGCGGGAGTTGTGCTCTTCCGGACCATCACCCCACTAGGGCGAGCGATGTTCTATTTCATCGCCCTGTGTGGTGTTGGATTTGCGTGCAAGCAGTACGCTATCTTCCCAACGCTGCTCTTGTCGGTCGTGCTTTTTCTTCCGCGAACAAAAGAGATCATCTTCGACCTCAAGGTGCTTCTCCATGTTATTGGAGGCGTCATGGTGGCTGGGTTGATCAGCTTGCTCTCGTTCTGGCCCCTCTACGAGGCATTCGGCACGCTATCGGGTGGTAACGAAGCGATGCAGCACAGCACGTTCGCATATGGTTGGTGGGCCGCGGTATGCGTGACAAAGACGGTCTCAATCAACTGGCTCTTTGAGCCGCTTGGGATTACGCACCTCTTTGAGCGGCTCCATCTCTTGCCCGACAAGTGGACCGAGGAGTTCTTCAAGGGGAAGGGGCTTGGGGTGCTCTATACCTCCATGTGTGGGCACGACGCGTGGGCACCTGTGTATACGCCGTTCAATGTGCGAAGCGGGTTGTTGTCCCTTCTCTTTTTGCCCTGGCTCATCCTCGCTGTTAAGAAGGGATACCGCATCTTGGTGCTGGTGCTCTTCATTATACTCGCGCTCCTGCAGATCTCGGTCTTCTCAATTAACTACTGGTCACCGCGCTTCATGGTGATCTGCATGGCGGGATTCGCCTTGTTGTGGGGAGCACGCGCGCAGAAGAACCCGATCCTTGTCGCGTTCTTGGCGTCGCTGGCTCTCTTCGCTGACTATAAGTACGCCGGAACTTTCCGTCATGACCTCACCGGGTACTCTCCGAATCGTGAGCACATGCGAGGCGCGGTCGATGTTGTGAAGCCGGGAGAGAAGCTGCTCATTCTCTCAGTCTCTCTCACTAATGATGCATTTTGGGCGGGTCGGTTAGGTCAGTATCAGTTTGAGTATGTGGTGTGCCCACCTGATGGTGATTGGGTGAAGCTATTCAACAAGATGAAGTCCGAAGGGCGCTGGTTCCTCTTGCCTGGTAACGGCGAAGTGTTTAAGCCCGGACCTTCCTACGAGTCACGATTGAGCAAGGTGTGTCCTAACGAAAAGATTGCGGACCTCAGAACCGCGCTCACTCAAGCTGGGTGGAAGTACAAGCTCCAATTGCCGGGGCTCCACGAGCTGTGGACCTCTGACCCCAACGCATAGAGAGGGCGAGCGAGCACTCTTCAGTTAGAAAAAGAGAGAACCACAACCCCCGCGACACACAGCGCAACTCCGATCAGCTTTGCGAGTGAGATGTGCGACCCGAAGAGGTAGTAACTTGCGACCATCAGGATAACCGATTGGCAACCAACAATAGCGGTGGTGTATCCCGCATTTGGTCCCTCCGTCAGCGATCGTGTCTGAAAGTAATTTCCGCAGTAGCTCAAGAGAGAGGCGAGTCCAAGCCATGCGAGTGCAGAGGGAGGAATTCGAACGGTCATTTTGTTCGCAACGATGTGCGTGAGGAAGCACAGGGCAGTTCCAACTGAGCACCCAAATATGAGAAGAGGGGTCCCAAGTCCCTCAAGTTTCTTGAAGACAAGGAACATGATTGAGAAGAAAACTGCTGCAAGGAGGGAGAAAATAACCCACATACCAGGTGTGTAGCAGGGAAAGGAGGAGCTTGCACTAGCAGTTTGGTGAACAACCGTTCTGTCGAGGTAATCTCAGCAACAGCCCACGGTCGGAACAGAGGAAGTGGCCAAGATGGTCGCTTCGTGCACGATAGTTGTTGACTCCTAAGGGGTGACAGCACGCTCAACGGAGGTGAACTCCTTGTGGAGCGCCGTTGCGGTGGGTTGATTGGTCAGGAGCCCGTTGAAGCAGGTAAGTGCGCTCTTCATCGCTGAGTTTGACGAGAGGGTCTCTTTGAGTCCGCGGCTTGCGATCTCCTTAATGTAAGGGATGGTGGCCGCTGTCAACGCAAACGTTGAGGTGCGTGGAGTTTGCGCGGGCATGTTGCACACTCCGTAGTGGATCACGCCATCAACTTCGTACACAGGGTTATCGAGCGATGTTGGCTTGATCGTTTCTGCGCATCCACCTTGATCGATGCTGATGTCGACAAAGACCCCTTGTGGTCCCATTGACCGGATCATCTCGCGGGTGATGATGCGTGGTGTCGCAGCACCCGGAACGAGCACCGCACCGATCAAGAGGTCGGCATCCTTGCAACTGGCAGCTAGGGATTGGGGTGTGGAGATGACGGTGTGGACCTTATCGCCATGCCTCGCCGTAATAGTCGCGAGTTTCTCTTTGCTGATATCAACTACGGTGACGTGTGCCCCCATGCCAACAGCGGTTGAGCAGGCAGCTTGTCCCGCAACGCCGGCTCCAACGACCACTACCTTTGCCGGAGGAGAGCCGGTTGCTCCACCGAGGAGAACTCCCCGACCCCCA
>JALRCK010000414.1 GCA_023262305.1 Deltaproteobacteria bacterium | reverse complement strand
CGACTGTTTTTGCAACATCACGCCCCATGCGACAGGAACCGGTGGCGGATACACATGGAATTCTTCGATCAGCGGCGATACGCTTTCCAAGCGCGGGACCATCACCAACGACCAAGGAGAATATCCCCTCAAAGCCGATCTCTTTTGTGACACCGCGACAGATTGAGTTAATAGCGACTGCTGTCAGGGGCGTAAGCTCCGAGGGCTTCCACACCACTGTGTCTCCACACACCGCCGCGATCATCGAGTTCCATGCCCACACGGCCGCCGGGAAGTTGAATGCTGAAATAATTCCAACAACACCAAGGGGATGCCACTGCTCATACATGCGGTGGTTGCGGCGCTCGGAGTGCATCGTTTTTCCGTAGAGCTGTCGAGAGAGTCCCACTGCAAAGTCAGCGATGTCGATGGCTTCCTGAATCTCCCCCTCGCCCTCAGTCAAAATCTTTCCCATCTCGGCTGATACAAGCGCGCCAAGCGCGTGCTTAGAATCCCGTAACGCGTTACCGATCTTTCGAACCATATTGCCGCGCTCAGGAGCTGGAACTTTTCGCCATTCAAGAAACACCTCATGCGCGTCTTGAACCACCCTGTCATACGCCGCATCGTCAGCGCACACCACACGGCCGAGCTCCCTACCGTCTATCGGGGAGGTGCTCACCAAGGTCGCGCCACCAGCTACGGGGATCGAAGAACGACCGAAAGCGCCCGCACTAATCTGCTCCATCCCGAGGGGTTTTAAGATCTCACCCATAACACGCCATCCACTCTGATCATACGAATCCTCTCACTATCCTACCACCTGCAGGAGCCCCGAACGAGGCAAAAAACGAATTCGCTGGAACACCCTACTATTTCTCGCAACTCCTGCGACTCGTTTCCGATAAGAGCCCTATATGCCACGGGCAAATCGCGTCTACTCAGAGAACTCCGTCTACGAAATCGTCCCCCGAACACGGGAGCATCTCCCCATGCCTCCAACCGAGACGACTAACGAGATCCGTCTTGGGATTCTCGGGAGAACTCAACGGGACCTTAAAGTTGAGCTCTGCCACTTCGTTGACATGAATAATCATAGCCACACCATGGCGGTATCCACGACCATCACAAAGCTGAGCAAGTTTTACATGGAGCTCAAAAAAAAGACGACTGATGCAGTGAAAGCTCTCTTGCGGATGCGCTCCCTTTCACTGTGGGAGGACAGAACCGGAGTCTTTGAAATCATGTCTCTAGATGATGCGATTGAGCGAGTCGTCTATATTTACTCAAACCCATCAAACGCCTCACTCTGTGACTCAATAGAGCAGTATCCCGGTATAAGCTCTTGGGCAGCGTTCAAGAAGTGCGAACCCTCAATCGATGCTGAAGTGATTATAGATGCTCGCTGGTATCCCGTCTCGGAGATACCTGCACTACCAACCGACCGCACACTTTCACCAAAGCAAGATGCCGCTCTCTATCGACAGCTCAAGGCATCTGAAGAGGCTATACAGCATCCGATTGTTCTGAAACCCTTCAAATGGCTAGAGCCCTATGGTGTCACCAACCCTGGAGAACTCGAGAGGATGCGACAAAAGATCATCGCTCGAGTACAGGAGACGGAACGGGCTAATTCCCTCGCGCGCGCCAAGGTAAACAAAAGGAGCGTTCCCCGCAGAGCTTTGATGCAGCAGCGATTTATGAAGCCGCACACACCGAAAAAGAAAGCTCGGAAGATCTTCCTGATCTGCAGCGATAAGGAAACTCGCCTCTCACTCCTTGAATCATTCAGGCAAACGATCTCTCGATGCAAGGAGTGTTACCGCTTAGCGAAAGCGGGGCTTCGGGTTGACTGGCCCCCGGGCACTTTTATCCCGTGGTTTCCCCCTGGTTTTGTATTCCCTCTGCCAGCTTCTGCGTAAAGTGTTGCACACCCACGGCTGTTCAGCGGACTCCCGTCCCCAAACCCTTGCTTAAGAGCGCCGTTCCTTCAGGACAGACCTCTCAGAGCCAACCAGTCCATGCCCCTTGAACGGCTCCTCTATCCCCACTACACCCACACGAAACCAAAGTTCCGCCTCACCTTAAGATGGTAGAGTGTTCCAGCGGTCCGGTCTAGCGGATAGTACGGTGTTCCAGCAGAAAAAAGATGGTCCCCTCACCAAGAATTATCGTAACCTGAAAGGACACGTGTAGAGAGGGCTTATGACTAAAGGAACTCAAGGCATCATTTTTGGTTTTGCCCTCTCACTAACACTACTCCCCTCCCTTACGCTCGCCCAGTCAATGAGTGCGGGAACCCCGGTCCAAGTTTCGGTAGGGCTTAATAACTCGCCGGCGGACGGAGGGAGCAACGAAGTCACGGTATCTCCCAACAGCGGGATCATGGCTTTTCAATCCGCTGCGAGCAACTTAGTACCCGATGACACCAACCAAACCGAAGACATCTTTCTTCGCAGCGCAAGCGGCACCCTTACTCGAGAGAGCGTTTCGAGTGCTGGAGCCCAAGCAGACGGAGAGAGCTCCGCCCCTTTTCTCAGCCAGGTTACCCCCAGTGGCGCCTACGGATTGGTTTTCCTCTCTAGGGCAACGAATTTGGTTCCGGGACTGTCAGGGCAAGAGCTTCAGCACGCTCAAGTCTATCTACGCCTCCCCCACCTTAAGAAGACGATCTTGATCTCACAGGCGTACGCCGGCTCGGGATTTGTGGGCGCGGTAGGCACCTCCCGAACTGCTCAGGTTGTCGCCCTCGGGGATGGCGATAAATTCATGGTTGCCTTCGACTCTAACGCCTTTAACCTCGTACAGAACGGGGTACCCGCGCCGAACACCCCCAACGGACAGAGGTTGTCTCGCATCTTTATCGCCACCGTATCTGTGACCAAAGGGGAGCCTTTACTCGCAAAGATGGAGGTCTTTACCGGAATTA
>JALRCK010000413.1 GCA_023262305.1 Deltaproteobacteria bacterium | reverse complement strand
AAAGAATCGGTTCACGGGGCGTGTTGGTCGCCAACAAGGGTCGGGAGCAGGCGAGGCAAAAACTAATGCAGTCGCTGCTGAAGCTGCGGAAGAGGCTGAGCGAGCCGAACTCGACGACCCCCATGAACACCGCGACCGCTTTTTGGCCGTATCCTTTGACTCTTGGAGCGAAGTCCACACGATACCGCCCGCCGTGAAGGTAAAGCGCTCGACTGGTCCAGCTCCCCGCTTGTATACGATCGTGTACGCCGCGCTCTTGACGCCTGATGAGGCGCTATCAAGTTTCAACTGAAAAAGCGTTGTTGTGCCGGGGCTCATAGAGACCTTGCGGAATCCCTGCTGAATAACCCCAAACCCACCAGAGCTTTGCAGATCCATAAGCGCGATCGCCTGGTTTGAGTTGTTTTTTAGCGTGACGGTGACCATCGGAGCGAGCTGCTGGTAGGAGGTGGTCAAGAGATCTACCTCCACTCCGCTACCGCTTACGACATCCCGATCGTGAGCATAGACTAGGAAGGGACCGTTCGCCTTCGGCGTCACCAGCGGTGAGAACTTCGCGAAGAATGCGGCGGATGCTGCCGCCTCAGACTTAAAGAAGTCTTGGATGCTCTTGTTTTGGGCCAACCATTGGAAGAAAACAGGGGTTGCTCCTCCGCCGGGACTGCCGGTGCTGCCACCTCCCGCTGCACCTCCGGTCGTGCTTCCGCCACCGTTCGTCGTGCCAGGTGCCGGAGCAGGCGCTCCGCAGCACCAAATGATTTGAGAGAGTGGCGTACGTGGGCTCTTTACCTCAGGGGCGCAATCCTTGGTAGATATCGTTCCCCCAACTCGCCACGTGACACCATCACAACTGTAGTCCTTGAGCACCTGTCCCTGCCCACACGCGATGGAGAGGCTACAAGCTGTGCCGGTACAGATCTTCTCAACATCGCCTTGGGCACAGTAGCAATCGAGGTTACTCGTGCAGCTCTTCAGTTGAGAGTCAGTTGAGATACCGCATCGACTCTTGTCTAAACAGCGGAGCTGAGCGGAAACAGGCGATGACTGCGCGAGAAGGAAGATGACAATAGCGAGGAGAGGACGCGATAACGTCGCCCCTCTCTGCCGCCATTGGTTCCATCTCGTTAATCCCCTCAACTTACATCTCCTACTTCCGTGATATCAGATCGATATCCCGCCACACCTTTACGAACTCGGGATCCTTCCCGACCTTCGCGCTCCGCGCGTCCTGACCGGAGGCCAGAACGCTCTCAAGAACAGGGACCCGCGCTTTGAGATCCGGCTCCGAGACACATGCCTTGAACTGTGCGAAGCGCTTGAGCGCGCCTTTGCTGTCTCCCCGCTTGAAGAGATCGAGGGTTATCCAATAAAGCGCTCGTTGAGCCCGCGGTCCCTCTCTGTCAAATGTGAGTGCCAATGAATAAAATCGGAGCGCGTCCTGAACACGGACCTTGGAGAGGAGGAGATCTCCAACCTTAACGGCTAAACGCCCTTGGAGCGTCGCGGGCGTGCCTCGATCTTTTTTAAATTCATCCTCAGCTATCCTGAGCCCCTCATCGATCTTATCGATCGCGAAGGATGCGGCTATCACAAGCTCCACATAGTCAAACCAAAGGCCACTAGCCCGAACCCTGCGGTCAATCCGCGCATCCGCAAGGCGCGACACGACGCGCCTATAAGTTACGAATACCTCTTCATATACCTTGGCTGATATCTGCGCTGTGGCGAGTTCAACGAGGTGCGTCAGTATCTGTTCATCCGGTTTGCGGTCCTTGATCTCATCAAAGATTCGCTTCTCGGCACCGCTCACTAGGGATTTGGCGGTCGCTTGCTTGCTCCTACTCTTTAGGCACTCTCTCTTCCCGAGCTGCTTCAAGGCGGCCCAACTCAGATCCTGGGAACTCTTGCTTTGATCTTTAGACGCACTCTGGGCAAGCCCCCACAAGGTTGAACAATCGACACCCTCAAGGGCGCTCTGTGCGCCCCGCGCTGATTGGGCATACCCGTGCGTTATGAACCCCACAACGCACGCAAGCGCCACAGGCACACATAACCACCACGGTTGACTCTTGGAGCAACAACGCATAACTGCTTCGGAATTGGATTTCCCCGTACTGGATTTGGTATCGGCACTCTGCATGAATCTCTTAACAATCGGTGCTTACGAGCTGTCCTGCTGGGGCGATTCAGCTTTCAAGAGGAGGATCAAGCACTTGCGGGCTCCCTCCTGACGGGCAGCGGGAACTTGAGAGAACGCTGGTCGTCCTTTGATATGGAGGACCAGGCAAAATAGCTGAAAAGCAGCTCCTCGCAGAGTAGGGTGCGGGAGAGCATTTTAGGGCGTGAGCCTCCTCGATTGACCCCACTTGGCCCAGCATACGGTTAGAATTCGGGACCGAAGTGCTTTTGCACAAGCTGTTGAACCTAACGAAAAACAACTGGTCGTTATGTGCGGCGGTGGTTTACTCTGGCAAGTGAATGATTACATGAGGTCCTTGTGAGCAATCCTACCCAATACAACCACCCGTCGGAACCGATTCGACACTCATATCCCCTTGCGATCGAAGACGCAGGTGTTATGACCGCCGTCGGTCTTCTGATGAAGACGATGCCGTATATCCTTGTGCGTTTCGCGATCCTCGTCGCCGCGACCGTGGTCACCGTGTTTTGGTTCGGCGTGACCTTTGGAGGGGCTGGCTTCCTCGGAGAAAAGGTTCATCCGTGGATCGGCTGGGGGTGGCTCCTCGCTGGATGTGGCGTGTACGGTTGGGTCTGGAGCATGTTTATTCGGTATGGGCTCTACCTCCTTAAGTGCGGACACATCGCGGTGTTGACCGAACTTATCACGACCGGAACATTGAAGAATGGAAGCGAGGGGATGCTCTCGTATGGTAAGCGGATCGTCACTGAGCGCTTCGGAGAGGTGAATGTTCTTTTCGCGC
>JALRCK010000412.1 GCA_023262305.1 Deltaproteobacteria bacterium | reverse complement strand
CGTGTCAGACACCGCGCGGAAAAACTCCGATGAACTTCAAGTGTCCCCCTGGAATTGAGCTGGCGCCCACCCCGTCACTTGCAGGCGAGTAGGCAAAAGCGGCTGCAGCGCCCCAGATGCGCTCGTCTCTCGCTCAAGTCAGAGACCGCGCGGGGAGACTCTCATGATGGGCAAATGTTTCTCACTGGCATCGAGCTGGAGCTCCACCCGTCACAGGGGGGCAGTAGACCAAACGCAATTGAGGAAATACGTCTGAAGCTACCCTGTTTTTCCGAGCAGATCCCTGCGAAACCCAACTACAGTTTGTAGAGAAAATATTTCGTGAAGAGTCGGAGAGTAGTGATGGACAGGTAACCCACCATGAGGCGTTAAACGAACCAGTAGGAAGTCCTTCAAAAGCTCCCAAAAATCTTTGAAGAAGGTTCGGGACATGACATTCATTTCATTAAATTCAAACTGAACGAGCTCCACTTTTTTTGACTCTAGGGCTTTGATTCCACTTCGAAAAACTGAGAGCTCATGCCCCTCGGTATCAACTTTGAGAAGGTGTATGTGAGACACATTAAGGTCATCTATAATACGGTCTAACTTCTTAACTTGTACCGGTATACCTTGAGCCTCTCTCTTGTGAAGCTGTTCAATCACCCCTTTATGCAAAGAAGCTAGCGCCGACTCCGTGCCGTCTGCCACCCCATAAAGCTCCATCTCACCCTCCACCTCTCCTACGGCAAGCTGGAAGGCGCGAATACCTCCCAAGCTTTCTGTCTGGGCAAGCTCCCGAAAAGTGTCAGGATGAGGCTCAAAAGCATATACTTCCGCGGCAGGTGCCAGCTCTTTGATCATCCGAGTGTAGGAGCCAACATTTGCGCCGATATCAAAAACAACCGGGGCTGGAATTTTTGAAAGGTAATTACCGAGGAAGGCTCTTTCTATGTCCTCCACCTGACCGGGATAACTAAACCCAACACCGACATCTACTAACGCCCGAAGATAAGCCTCAATGTAGGTTTTTGCGTTCACTCGAGGATCGTATTGCTTGGAGATTGAATAGGCAACCCCCTCCTTTTTTCAGCCAGTTTGCACACAACTTTGTGTCGATTTCTTCGATGGATAGGACTCTTTGCCTGGGAAGGTCCGCCATCATCACCTAGACAAGTAAGTGTACCGTTACTAGTTTTTACAGGAGCCATATGTCCTGTCATCCACGAGTTGAATGCAAAAAAATAGCCTCGTTCCAAACAACAAGAACTCGAAACTCGGAACTTTGGCTTGTAAATAAAAAATCGCTCGAAGAGGCAATCCTCGGTTATGCTGCTCGTTATACGAACAGATATGCCGTGAAGATGTACGCTCTAGCGATCGAGGGAAATCACATTCAACATGTGGCGCATTTCCCCAAAGCCAACAGAGCCTCCTTTATGCGGGATTTCAACTCGTCTGTTGCTCGAGCCGTAGCTCGCCACCAAGAGACCTACCCGGGAGGTCGGGTTTGGGCGAGGCGCTATTCAGCCGAGTACCTACCTGGCGATGCGGATATCGAGCAGTATTTTTTCTACACTGTACTTCAACCCGTCAACGATGGGCTCGTTGACGATATCTCTGAATATCCCGGCTACAACTGCTTCGAGGATGCCATCACCGGCAGAGAACGAAAGTGCAAAGTCATCCGATGGAAGGAGTACAACGATGCCAAACGGTGGAATCCATTGGTTTCTATCGATGACTACACAGAGATTTGCACGCTTCGCTTTGAGCGCCTTCCGGGATACGAGCAATTATCTCAGAGGGAGTACGAGACATTGATGAGAAGGAAGCTCAAAGATCGTACATCGCACATTATCAAAGCGAGAGCAGGCAAGCCCTCGGTTGGCCCCGAAAAACTTAAGCTCGTCAAGGCAGGCTCATTGCCCAAGAAGACCAAAAAAAGCGGACCAAAGGACCACAGACCTCGCGTGCTCTCGATATGCCCCCAGCGTCGTGCCATTGCGAAGGGTTGGTACTTTGGGATTTATTTTGAGTACAAGAAAGCCTCGAAACGATATCGAGAAGGAAACCTATCGGTTCGATTTCCGCCCGGCACATACAAACCTCCTCTTTTTACCGTCGCTTTTGATGGACACATTTGTTAACAATAGCTGAGCATCTTTTTTGCCGCCCTTTAATCCGCGCACCAACCTTTCAACTCTCAGGAGTTTTCATCCTCAGGCTACTTATCCATAAGTAGCGTCCTGAGAACATCTCTCTGCTCCTACACTCGATAGTCACTGACTCGAATGCCCCCTCCGGTGGAGTACCACCGCGCGTCATCTGAGCGGTTCGAGGGGTGATCTTTCGGCACCATCCCTCCGCCAGCCCGTGATCTCTCACCCACTGTGCGCGCCCTCTCTGAGTGGGCTGAGCAGTGCGGGTGAATCTACGAGTTGCGCCAAATAAACCTCCCCCTTGACTGGTTACTCTACCGCGCGCTCTCTGAGCGGAGCGAGGGGGCTCTCTGAGCGGAGCGAGGGGATATTTGTGGGTGCAACACCCTATTTTTACTCGTACACACCGGTATCAGGCAGCAGTCTGTCGCCATGACGAATTTATCTTTTCCTCACGATAACTTACCTATACCCTTGGAGTGTTATCTGGCTCTTTGAACGACTCACTCAACCGCTGGCTGAAAAACTGATTTGCCTCACACCTAACCATGTCTCTTGCCCCTGAACTCAACTCAAAAATCATCGACTTCGGGCGCCAAGTCTTCTGCGACCTGGGCGATAATGACCCCTCGCTGCTCGACCCCAGATACCTCAACACCGTCCTGATGCAATGGTCGATGAGTCAGCCAGAATTCAAGGTCAACCTCTTTCGCCTCGTTGATGTGCTCCCTACCCTCGCGTCTCATGAGGCTATTGCCGAGCACGTTCGGGAATACCTCATCCCCCCTGCCAATAAGCTCCA
>JALRCK010000411.1 GCA_023262305.1 Deltaproteobacteria bacterium | reverse complement strand
GGCAAAACGGTGCTGATCATAGAGCACGACATCACCTTCATTCAGAAGTTCTGCAATCGCATCATCGTGCTTGAAGAGGGTCGCGTTATACTTGATGATCTTCCAGATCGCGTCAGAAACGACGCGCGTTTGCAGGAGATATATTTTGGGCGCGAAAACAGATCCGCGTAACAAAGACGCTTAGCAGGGCGTCGCATGTCGGGGGTTTTCTCTTCCAAAAACGAGGTCAGTATACCTGGGGGATTTGAAGAGCTCGTTTACCTCGTTAAGACCGAGATCATAAATCCTCTTGAAGATCTCCTCGCCTTGTACGTATTGGCCCACCTTGTGGCGCATGCCCGACATGAACCGATGCGTTAGTCCCAAGGCCAGGTCGATTGGCCCAAGCCTAACCTCCGGCACCAAATTAAAGTCTTGCTCAAACATCCGCTGCAGAGTCACCGCTTGTCCCTCAAGAAGGGACATGCGCGCCTGAACCCGATCGAGGAATTTTTGAGACTGTCGGAGTTGTTCGTCTCGCGGAAAATCACTGCCGTGATTGGACCACAAACGATACTCTCGGGCGGCTTTATCAAGAGCCTCTACGAACGCGGGGTACCTTTGGTGCTGGGCGACATGCGTGAGCTCATGGTGCAAGGCACTCTTCACAGCGTCTTTACTCGCGCTTTGTAGCCGAGCTTCGTTCATAAGAATTGCGCCTTCTTTCGGGAGATAGACAGCAATAACGCCGTGGAAGTACGCGAGAGCCTCAAGACGATTGAATGCTTGGGTCAGAAGGGAAGCGTCCGCTGTGGCGGGAACTCCGGTACGTCGAAGGTCATCAACGACGGATCGGCGACTTAGTTCCTGAGGAGACACTACGGCTAACCTGACATCGCTGAGATTAAGGTTCCAACCTGTCTTAGATTGGACACTTGATGTGATCGCAGGAAGATCGGCCAATGCTTGGTTCAGCCCCTTGTAGCTCCTTCCTTCGACACGGAAGGTCTCGTTTAACGCTGGAGGAGCTGCGGGCGTCGGAGATCTCTGTTGGAATGAATCCTGGCGCGTCATGACCGTGGGAGCTCCTTAAAGAACGCGACTCGGTCATCAACCTCACTCAGGGCTTTCTCAATCGATGCGGTGTCGATCGCGACCTGATCTTCGAGAGCCATTTCGAGGAGGACGTAGAGCAGTTCTGGCTCAAGGAGGGACACAACTGGATGCAACGCTCCGAAGCGTTGCGTGTAGCGTTCACGGAGGTCGTAGAGCGCCCCTGTAAAATCAATTTCTCCGACCATGAATGTATCCCCCGCAGGGTGACTAGTCTCTGTAATCTTGATGATTTGGAGGTGCGGAAGGTTGCTCAAAAACACCGTTTGTAGATTGATTCGGGTGATACATGAAGGCTGGCGGTGCTAGATCTTACCGATCCTGACTCCACTGTGCTTGATCTTTGCCTTGAGGTTTAAAGGCTCGCGGTATATGACAACCAACAGTCTACGTTTCCGGGAGTAACCTATGAGAAATCTTGCGACCCTGTTGACCACTTCATTGATACTCATCACCCTGACAGCCACCGGATGTGCAAGGAAGAATCACTCACCGATGCCGACGATCGACGACCAGACCAAGAAGGATCTTGCGGCTCCCGTGAACTGCGCAACGGCTCGACAAGACATCGCAACTCTTGAGCAAGAGAAGGCTTCTGTTGCCAAACAGATAGTCTCAGGCGCTCGAAGTGTTATCCCGTTCTCGGCCGCGGCAGGGATCGTTATGGGTGACCAAGGCGACCGGGTTGAAGTAGCCACCGGCGTTTACAATGATCGGATCGACGCCAAGATAACGGAGATTAGGCGCAAGTGCGGCATCGCTGTTGGCGAGGCCTAGGGTCGTCGCCAACAACAGCTAATATGTGCTAGACGGTAACGGGGACCGGGCACCTTTGTGTATTTATGAAAGCTCAAATGAAAAAATCTCTTGCTGCCCTTGTGGCGTTCAGCTCGGTTGGATGTGCCTCGATGACAACACCTGCAACTCCGGACCTCTACCCAAATGAGAAACTCAATCGAACACCTCGGGGACAGATTCATGCTGATGTGAATCACTGCCTTGCCCTTGCAGATGAGTACATCAAACAACCAAACAAGTACGGTGAGATGGCGAAAGAAGGTCTCATCGGTGGCGCCGTGGGCGCAGGGACTGGAGCGGTTGGTGGGGCGATCATGGGTAACGCCGGGCGAGCCACAGGGGCCGGAGCCGCAGTTGGAGGCATCCTCGGTGTTCTTCATGCCGCCAGCAAGATGAACGAGCGATCCCCATCATATGAAAGGTTCGTGGAACACTGCCTTCAGAAGCAGGGCTATGAGATCATAGGATGGAGCTCCAAGAGTGGAGGCTCCTACTAACAGGCACTTAGGACTGCCCAAGCCGACCGGGCTGTGCCCCCATGTTAGGTGGTAGAGTTCACTTTACACTTTTAATTGCCCGAATTCGGCTCTCCTTTGGTAGATACGGCGTCTTAACCTGCATGAGCAACGCGAGCAGCAGTCGTCCCCGCCCCCAAAGACCGTTCCTGTACACGGCAGCGTTGCTTCTCATTTCATTTGTTTTGCAGGGAGCACAAACCTCCTTCGCAACTCCTCCTCCCGCAGAGATCACACCACGTAGCATTGAGGACTTGTTCATTCCGCGACGCCCTCTGCCCTACTCCCTCCTGGCGATTAACGCCTTTGCAAACGAACCCCGATTTGGTACGCCCCGATCGCAGTTTCGAGAGGTCAATTCAACTCTCGGAATCAAAAAGGTACGCGTGCTGGTGGTATGGAACGACCAAGCGCAACCAACCCCCGATGCAACTCCTTCCTTTGGTTTCAGTGACCAAATCTTGAATTCACTCCCCGTTGGAACCGAAGCCCTTGTGATAATCACCGGCGTCCCGTCGTGGATGAACGACTCCAAAAATTGGATCGGTG
>JALRCK010000410.1 GCA_023262305.1 Deltaproteobacteria bacterium | reverse complement strand
ACGGAGTCGCGAAATCACCATGAACAGCCCACTTAAGAGGTACCCTGGGAGAGTCTAGTAAATCATTACGGTTCTCACTAGGGGTCATTTGAGGGCTCAAACCATCGTTAGTTAGTTTCTCGTGGGACACTCTGGAACCTGAGCATGACAGGAAAAGCAAGAGGATATCGATGCAGAATTAGAGAGGAGGACAAAGTCACATCTGGGACCCGTTGTTCGGATCAAGTGCTGGCTTGGATCATCGCGCTGGCTTTTCCCGATGTCGGCACCGGACGCAATCGAGGGTTGCTTACGCGGGTCACGTGGTCGAAGTGCACCCTGGCTTTAATCTCCGATGGCTTATGATTGAAGAGGGTCCCTCGGGGTTCGACAAATCCCCGAGGGGGTACCCCTACGATGTCTTTATGGTTAAACGTTTGCTGCCTTTCACCTCTTTTGCAGCTTTGGGAATCTTTATTGTGAGCACTCCGTTTCTCATCTCGGCGAGCGCGTTATCCTCATCAATCTCCGAGTCAAAGGTAAACGCCCGAGTGAATGCACCGAAGGAACGCTCAACGTAGTGGCGCGTGCCCTCGCTTTTATCATGCTCTGACCGCTTTTCGCCCGAGAGTGTGATCGTGTTGTCCTTGAGCTCGATGTTGACTCCCTCTGCTGCAACTCCGGGAAATTCACCGCGCACGATGTACTCCTTATCGGTCTCGGTCACATCGATAGAGGGAGTGAATTGCGACAACGACCGTGACGACTGTGCCGCTGGAATCACGTCCTCCATGAAGCGGTTTACCTCATCGAAGAGGCTTAGCATCGGATATCGAACTGTTCTACTGTTCTTTCCACTGGTTGAATACATAAACTCTCTCCTTATTTTCATTTTTTGTGCAACGCCTCTGTGAGAAGCGCCCCACACCTTATACGTAATCACGCTTCAGAGCTTTTCAAGGGGGCTTGAACCTCAAAATGAGGGGGTGGTCCGTGAAAACAGGTGGCTGCGGCTTAGTGTCTTTGGTAGCGTTTGGGGATGACATACGAACCTCAAGAAATTGTAGACTATCTGCTCCCTTTTGTCGTAACGGCTGGAGCTTACAGTGCGGAGATTCAAGGGCGGGTAGGGGTGCATGACGCTAAGGATGGAGACACGATATTTCATCATGCCCTCTCAGATGCTGACCTATCGATACAGGCGTTTCTTGAGGTGGCATTGCTCGCGCGCTTTCCGGAGCTCTGTTATTTCTCTGAAGAGCAGGAGAGTTCGCTCAACAAGAAATACTTTACGGCGCGCTCATCCTTAGAGGTGCTCCTTGATCCGGTTGATGGGACTCGCTGCTACATCGATGGTCAGGTGTACTATCAGGTAATCGTGACGCTCCACGACGAGCAAGAGATAGTAGGGTCGATCTGTTACATGCCCCGCAGAGATATTTGTTTCGTTGCTACCAAGGGTAATGGCGCCTTCCGTTTATCTCGGGATGATATAGCCAACAGACGAACGGGGGTGAGGTGGAGGATTTCTCATTCGGACGGTCCGGTCGAGCTGTTCAACTCTCCTGAGTTGGTGGCTCAACTCTCTCTACACCTCCCAACTAAGGATCTTGCGGTTGCGTACATAGAGGAGCCGGGACGCTTTTACTCTACGGATATCTTGGAGGGAAAGGCGCGAGCTGTCGTTCATCGTACCTGCCAGGCGATTGATGGCGGCTCCCTCGCGTTCATCGCTGCGGAAGGCGGCGCGATTGTCTCCGACTTTGCCGGGAATGCTATTAAAAGTTTTCGTTCGGTTCCCTCGCGCGTTCTTAATGGGGTGATCGTTGCGGTGTCGCCCGAAGTTCACGCGCGCATCCTTGAGATAGTTCGCTAAGGAGATATCGTAGCTCTGCAAAGTTTCCTTGGTGGGTAGTAAGCGGCCTACAAAATGCTGCAAGCGTACGCTACGGCAACCACGCACCGGGTAGTTACGGATCTGGCACGACCTTTGATGTGATAAACAAAAAGGTTTGGCATGCGAGTTCAACTGAGGATCATAAAGTTAAGCGCGGTTGTAATTGCCTTGATGTGCTCATCTGGTGCAGTGGCGCAGCATCTGCTTGCTCGTGATCGGCCTCTGACTGCCCCAAAGGTGGCGTCTTTACAACCCGCCGTTCGTGAAATCCCAGTGTTTTTCCCTCAGGGTCGGCTTTTTTGTGTGCGGGGAGCTCTCGCGTATCAGCGGCTCTACCCCCTGGGGTGGGTGAAGCTCTCTGCTGATGACGCGGTGAAGCTAGCGTCTCAGAGTGTCGACGATGCATGTCTCGGAGGGGATCAGAATCTATGTAAGGAATATCGGTCACGGCTCTCGCAGCTTAGGCTCGCCATTCGGGAATGCCACTAGGGTAGAGGGGTGTTCGCGTCAGTATATATATATCATCTGGTCCCGCGCCTCTTCATCGTGCTCCTCATGCTGCGGTCTGATAGTCCTCCCTATCTCACCAAAAAAACTCGTTTCGGTGGAGCCTTGATAGACTCGTCCATCGAAGGCTCACGAGGGGCATTTGTTGATGAGCAATAGAAATCAGGGCTACGTTTTTGGATGATGTGAAGCGGAGGATGGAGATGGGAGGGGATTTTATTTGAGATGTAGAAAGAGGTGGCAACGCCTATTGGGCGGGGACTCCACATATGAGAAACCCCGAGAACGATTGCTCGTCTCGGGGTCGACCAAAGCCAACGTCGTGTAAGCTTTGATTACTCTGCGGAGTCGGTGTCGGTCGGAAGAGAGGTGGTGTCCTCAGACATGCCCTCCTCAGACATAACCATAGTGGTCTCCTCGGAGGAATTTTCATCCTTCTTGGTACGAACCACCTTTGAAGCTTGAAGACCCTTCGGACCTTCCTTCAACTCATACTCTACAGTCTCTCCATCCTTGAGGGTCTTAAACCCATCGGATGAGATCACCGAGTAGTGCACAAATACATCTCGTCCA
>JALRCK010000040.1:8084-11285 GCA_023262305.1 Deltaproteobacteria bacterium | reverse complement strand
GCAGGTCGAGCCGCAAAAACGCAAAGACCCCGGGAGAGACTCCTGCCTGTGAGATAAACAGTGGCCACTGACCCGCATAGCTTCCTGTACCGATACCGAGCCACGGAGCGGCTTTAATCATCGCACCACCCACCTGCCACAGAAGGTCTCGACCATGCGAGGCTTCCAGCGAAAAGAGAGTGGAGAGACTCTCGAGGTATGGCGAGGTCGTATCGGTCCATTGCAGAGTGGTTGGAACACTCCACGCAAGAAGTAATGCGCAGGCTCCCGCCCCTATGAGGTCTCGCGCCACCAGTAAACTCTCGCTCGCTCCCCTCCTACACTGAGCGGCTGCTAGACCCAGCACGTACACAAGTAACATAACCCACGCTGACCGCACGCGACTGATACACACAACGTAGAGGGAAAGCGTCAAGATACTAAAGCCAAGACACGTCCCTAATATCCCCAGCTTTGATGTGCGCCGATTGTCGAAGAGAAAGAGAAGAACGAGCGGGATCAACTGAGCCGTAAACACCACGAGCGCGTTCCTCGTTCCGATCAGTCCACAGCGCGAGCAGTAGGGAGACAGAATGGGCACGCCGAAGACGATATCTGGGATGGTGGAGAGGAGACAGAGCAATGAAAGCACTAACGCTGCGACATACCAACGCTCAGCAGGAAAGCTCAGATTCGACACATACACGAAAACCAGAAACCAACTCGCTGTGAGCCCAACAGCCATCAACCCGAAGCCGAGGTTGGGAGTAAAGATTAATCCCACCACCTGAGCAATCAGTACGATAAGGAGCCCCTTGGCGAAGGGCACCATCTGGCTCGTTTCCCCACGAGCCGAGTTGACCACGAGGGCTACCGAGATAAGAGGAGCAACGAGGAGGAGCACCAAAAGTTTTGGCTCGGATATCGTATTCCCCCAACCCCCGATTACTATCGAGGGAGCAAGCATTAAGACGATTTGTAAGACTCTATCGACACCGTTCATGAGGGCTGTTCGTGATGCTCTAAAAACCCTAGGAACTAGGGAGAAACTCCTCTGTTGCCTCGGATTTACCCCCGACAGGCTGCATACTACGCTAAACCATCTCGCGCAGTGTCAAAAGAACTAAACCATCCAACTCTTGCCCTTGTCTGTCTGGCTCATTACTGGTTTCATTGTAGTACTACACCGTTTAATCCCCCTACTCCCCCCGTAGCATGAGTTCACCCCCCTCCCACAGATTAGCAGCGCTCGACGGAGCCCGAGGTTTAGCTCTGCTGCTCATGACAATTAATCATTTTTTTATCCTCGTTCTCCCTCACTCAGGACTAATCGCCTTCTCCGGTGACGCCCTCGGTTTTGTATCGATGGCAGAGGTTTTCTTCTTCCTGGGAGGCTTCTCGACTTTTGTGGCCTATTCGAGTCTCAAAGCCCAGCCCACCACTCCAGCGAGCCGCCGCACCATGCTGTGGAACCGGATTCGGATCCTATGCCTTGCTGAGGCGTGGATGATCCTTGGCTACGCCGTCATGACCGGCACCTCCCCGTTCAATTTGGCAGCACTTCATCCAAATAAAACAGCAAGCAAATGCCTCTTAGCGGTGGGGCTCGACATCTTGCCAGTCCACATCCTCATTCTCTCGGTCGTCGCACTGTTTTTTCACAAACTCAGAAACCTAGAGGTCCGAAGACTCCTCTTTATCAGCGTGTCTGTGTGGGCGTGCGGGTGGAGCATCGGATCAGTAGTTCGATTAGATCCGTCGCTGCGCACCCCGGAGCTTCTTTTCTTCAACCCTTTTGCGGCTCAGCTCCTCTATGCCCTCGGCTATAGTGCCGCCTTCTGGATTCTCTCGCAGGAGAGGCGTGACATCCGGGAGCAACTGAAATCTTTTTGGGTAACGGGAGCGGTCGTACTGATTCCCACGGTTTTCTTTGCACTAAGGCACTCCGGTCTTTTAGACCTTTCGTCCATATTGGCCCTCACCTCCAGGCAAGATTTTGGCCCCCTGCGTATCTTGAACTTTCTTGCAATCCTCGCCCTGCTCGCGCGCATCTCCTCTACCGTTAACCTTGAGAGAATCCTCATCCCATTCACCTTCATGGGACGTCGATGTCTCTCACTATTCGCCGCTACCACGGTGGCGATGTACGCTTTGCAACAGGTAACCCTCCACAGAGAAAAAGAGCTTCACGCCTCGCCCATCCTGACGATCATGTTTGCCACCCTCACTATCGGGCTCCTTGCACACTTTATTTTCAACCGCCCCCACTCCGTTCGATCATCGTAACCTGTTGAGCAATCCTGATCTGTTTGATGACGCATTGATGTCTCCTCGGAGATCTCGCAAGAAGTGAGCACGCCCCCGAAAGCGCGCACGCATAGAGCCCGTGGACGCCAAGGAAGAGGACCTTCGGTAAGCTACGTGGTATCGCGGGGTGCATGACATGACTCGATCGATATGACGAGCGCTAGCATCACGAGGGGAACGGCACTCGATAACCCCCCGGTCAAAACCGTTCCGAGAGGCTCAAAATTATCTCTCCCAAGATCAGGGCGATGATAACCCACTCAAGGGTCTCCGATCGTCGCTGTGCCGACTGGTCAGAGAGCTTCTGATAGATACTGTCGAGCGTGTCGAGTTTTCGCCGAATGCTTGAATTCCAATCGGGAAGATGGAACCTCTCCGAGGCGAGCGAGTACACTCGCGCAAGATATTGGTCACCGAGAAGCTTGAGAGCATTCTCGACTGCTTCGTACAAGATCGCTGAATCCACTTGGAGACGGGCGACTTTTCGAAGATCCGCTTCTCCCTTCTTTCCTTTGGTAAGAAGATCATACGCGCGCTCGAGGTAGTCGTCGAGCTGCTCATCCAAGAAGCGCATCTCTAGGAGCTCAACGTTACAGAAGTCGAGCACTGCGACGACGTCCTCAACGTTCGTGCCAAAGAACAACGCTCCATTCCAATCGATTACAGCAAGATCTGAGGTCCCGTACGTTGTACGAGTTGCCAGGGCGTCACGAACCTCTTCATCACCGAGTTCATCGCTCTCAGCCCGCAACAGCCGCGCGAACTCCATCGGGAATTCCTGCAGAATGTCGGTCGCCCCCAAGTCCCCCTCAAACTCCTCAAAGTGATAGAGAGAGAAATCCTCAGAGGACTCTCCAAGCCGAGGACGCTGGATGGCGCCCTCAATCTGCTCCATAAATTGCGTCACACGCTCTC
>JALRCK010000040.1:0-8074 GCA_023262305.1 Deltaproteobacteria bacterium | reverse complement strand
GTCGTAGAGAACTTCGCTCAACTCAATCAGGTGGCTTACCGGTCCGGCGATATCAATCGCGTAGGTCACCGAACACGCGCCGAAGTCAAAGACGGTGAGCTCAGCCTGAGGCTTGGTGAAGAACTTGGCTACATTGAGCTGCTGGCACCCCTGAGACACGCGAAGTGGAGGCGGATCGTAGTCGAAATACTTGGGCGATTTGCGATTACGACGGAAGCGCGTTCGCTCAACCCCCTCCTTGACCATCTGAGCTGCCTTATCGAGGTTAATCGAAAGCCCCAGCTCAAACGCAAACATCACATGACACGTGCCCCGCCTCAGCTGCGGTGCGAGGGGTCTGACAACCGTGCGAACGGGTGGCACATCGCGAGACTCTTTGACGCTCACAAAATTCTCCTATTTTTATCGCAAAATCCGGCTTTTTTAAGGGAGGATACAACGCCGGGCAGTTTCTCGATTATACCCGAAAGAAGGGTTGTAGGCGAACCCAAACACCCCTAAGTGAGGGCAATCTTTACCAAAGATTTGAGCTATTTAGCCGATTGACGACCGATACATCGTTCTCTAATCTCCTAACTATGCAGATTGGCTCTCAGCCCCCTCACTCACCCCTCTTTGAAGGAAATGACAAAGCCTTCAGTAATCATGTGATGATGCTCATGCAGGAGCGTCAGCGGTCCCGTCCGGATCCGACCGATCCCGCCCTTAAGAAACACTGCGATAGGGGCAAGCTCTTTGTTCGCCAACGTGTTGAGCACCTGATAGACCCAGGCACAACTTTTCTCGAGGTTGCGCAACTCGCTGGCGCAGGACTCTACGAGGGGGTTCGTCCGGGAGCGGGACTCCTCACCGGCATCGGCATCGTTTCCGGAACACCGTGCATGGTCATCGCAAACGATGCGACCGTGAAGGGTGGCACCTATTTCCCGATGACGGTGAAGAAGCACCTGAGAGCACAGGAGATCGCTCTTCAGAACAAGCTTCCTTGCATCTACCTGGTTGATTCTGGTGGAGCGTTCCTCCCACTACAGGACCAGGTCTTCCCTGACCGAGAGCACTTTGGTCGGCTCTTTTATAACCAGGCACACATGAGCGCCCAGGGCGTTCCACAGATCTCCGTTGTTATGGGCTCCTGCACTGCTGGTGGCGCGTACGTGCCCGCTATGAGCGATGAAGCGATCATCGTTCGCAATCAGGGGATGATCTTTCTGGGCGGTCCCCCGCTCGTCAAGGCAGCGACAGGCCAGGAGGTCACGGCAGAAGAGCTCGGTGGCGGTGATGTGCACTCACGCGTGAGTGGTGTGACCGACCACCTTGCAGAGAACGATACCGAAGCTCTCCTCATCGCTCGACGCTCCGTGGCTACCCTTGCGAACATCACCCCCAAGAGACTCAGTCGATCAGCCCCACTACCGCCCCGCTTCAACGCGAGCGAGATACCAGGGCTGATCCCTGCCGATCCAAAACAGTACTTTCCGATTCGAGAGATCCTCGCGCGACTTATCGATGAGAGCGAGCTCGATGAGTTTAAGGCTAATTACGGCGAGACCATCATCTGTGGCTTTGCTCGCATCGACGGCTACACCGTCGGAGTCATCGCCAACGATGGAATCCTCTTCTCAGAGAGCTCGCTCAAAGCCGCCCACTTCATTCAGCTCTGCGAGCAGCGTCGAGTTCCCCTCGTGTTCTTCCAGAATATCGTCGGCTTCATGGTGGGCAAGGAATACGAGCACAAGGGGATCGCCAAAGATGGCGCTAAACTTGTCACTGCCGTGGCCTGCGCCACAGTTCCGAAGTATACCGTTGTGGTTGGTAACTCGTACGGCGCGGGCAACTACGCCATGTGCGGTCGTGCCTACCAGCCGCGATTCCTGTGGACGTGGCCTCAATCTCGCATCGGCGTCATGGGACCTGACCAAGCTGCCGGTGTTCTCACCCAAGTAAAACGAGAGAGCGCCCAAGGACGGGGACACAGTATTGATGAAGCCGCGCTTGCGGCGTACCACGAAGAGATCAAGACGAAGTACCTGGAGCAGACCACTGCGCTCTATGCGACGGCTCGCCTCTGGGACGACGGGATTATTACTCCCACCGAAACACGCTCCGCCCTTGCCCTTGCGCTCTCGCTCGCCGATATCGACTCACCGCACGAAGGTCGGGTGTTTGGCACCTTCCGAATGTAGGAACCTGAGATGACCGCATCGAAAGAAATAAAGCGGGTGCTTATAGCAAATCGTGGCGAGATCGCTCGACGCATCATCCGCACCTGTGCGCGGCTGGGGATCGAAACCGTAGCGGTATATACAGACGTAGACAAACACTCGCCGCATGTTGGGGAAGCCTCTCACTCTCATGCTCTCGGTGCAGCCGACTCATACCTTTCGCAACAGAAGCTGCTCGCAGCCGCTAAAGCATCAGGCGCCGATAGCGTCCATCCGGGATATGGGTTCCTCTCGGAGAACCCGGAATTCGCTGAGGCCGTTCGCTCCGCCGGACTGACATGGATCGGCCCTGCGCCGGCAACGATTCGAAAACTCGGCAGCAAAACTGCAGCGAAAGAGCTCGCCGCCGAGGCCCAGGTCCCGGTCAGCCCGACCCTGCTCCTGCGACACGGAACACCTGAGCAACAAGCAGTTGAGATCTGCGCATTCGGGGTAAAGGTTGGATTCCCTCTTATCCTGAAAGCCGCAGCGGGTGGCGGTGGCAGGGGGATGCGCTTTATCAACGCCGACAACGATATCATCCAAGAGCTAGCGAGCGCCCGACGAGAGTCCCTGGTCGCTTTCGGAAGCGATGAGATCTTTGTTGAAAAGTGCATCACGCCCGCACGTCACATCGAGGTGCAGATCGCGGGAGACTCGCAGGGGAACGTGATCGCGCTCGGAACCCGCGACTGCTCACTCCAGCGAAGCAATCAAAAGATTATCGAGGAAGCCCCAGCAACAAACCTTGCACCCGGCGTTGAGGAGCGCTTACTCAACGCGGCCGCCACGCTCGGCAAAGCTGCTGGGTACACGAATCTCGGCACCGTGGAGTTCCTCTACGGTCGAGATGGATCCGCCTACTTCCTTGAGGTTAACACCCGCTTACAGGTGGAGCATCCCGTCACCGAGTTTGTGACCAACCTCGACCTTGTGGAACTACAGCTGCGAATAGCTTCAGGAGAGAGCCTTCGTGGCTGCGGCATCACCACAACACCCCAACCTCGCGGTCATGCGATCGAAGCTCGGTGGTGCGCAGAGGAATACACCGACCGATTCACAACCGCCACAGGAGTGGTCCTCGATATCGAGGTGCCAGAAGCAACCCATCGCGGGTCAACCGTGAGAGTGGATCGGGGAGTTGAACTGTGTTCAGAGGTCTCTCACTACTACGACTCCCTGATCGGAAAAGTGATCGTGCACGCACGAGACCGATCCGAAGCGATTGAGGTCCTCGACCAGGTGCTCTCGCGCTCACGGTTGAGCGGCATCAGAACGAACCGCGCCCTCCTTCTGCACCTGCTTCGTACCGAGGAGTTCAAGGCGCTCACCCATACGGTGCAAGGCACACGAGCTTTGCTCCCCTCACCAGATCAGGTGAAACGCACCGTTGAATACGCCCACATCGTAGCAGCGGCGGTTCGATGCGCCACGCCGAACTCCTCATGGGTTGAAGGTGGACCCTGGCTCTCAAGGACCGCTCCGAATGCTGCCTTGTCGTATCAGTGGTCAACCACCGATCACGATACGAAGATCGAAAGCTCTACGAGGGTCATCGATGGGGCTTTTGAGGTCTCGCTCCCCTCTGGAACCCGGCACGTAGCTATTGTTGAGGGTCCCTTTGCTTCAGGCTCACTCGTGACAGCAACGGTGTGCGTGGATGGGGACCAAGGTCTCCACATCGCCACATTTCGGAATGCGAACGACCTTTGGGTGCACACTCCCTTTGGCTCAACTCTGCTCCATCAGCGTGGGGTAGGCGAGTCTCAGTCCGCCACGCTCGTGCCGGGGGCTCACGAGATACGATCGACTATCCCCGGGAAGGTGGCCGCGATAGCTGTTACCGCGGGAGAGCGCGTCGAGCACGGCACTCCCCTCCTGGTGCTCGATTCGATGAAGATGGAGCATCCAATTCGAGCAACGATGAACGGCACAATCGTTTCGATACCGGTTCAAGTAGGCAGTATCGTGCAATCGGGAAGCGTCCTCGTCGTGATGAGTGGCGAGGGGTAATAAGAACCGGGCGCTCAAGAACGCTACTTGCGAGACCCTTCGTTACAAAGGTCTGTTAAGAGAGATATGACAGAGGCGTTAAACTCCCGCTGATTCCTGACGGCTGGTCCCAACACCGCGTTCACCACAGGCTGGAGCATCTTCTTCCCAAATACGATGAATGGACCGATAAACTTGCGATGAGAGGTGGGGGCTTGAGGACGGATATCAGCGGAGTATATCTGGCACAGCTTACGCAAGACCTCCACACGCTCGGGTGAGGCTGCAAACCCATCTCGGGTCACAGAGAACGACAACCCCTGGATGTGAACCTGATCAGCCTCAGAAAACTTTCCAGCCGCACGTAGAGCGAGCACCTTTTCACGAAGCGAACGAGCTAGATCGGAGTCGGCGATTCCACACACCGTTACCCAAGAATCACCGTTATTGTTCGCACCTGTATTCATCAACGCGAGACTATCACATGAAGCGGTGTCGATGAAGCTCCACAAAGCGGAGTCGATAGAACTCATCTCTTTTCGTGATATATCCGCTATCTAGCCCAGCCATAGCCGAAACTAGCACTCCTGCCCCCTCCAGGAGCGCGGGCCCGGTTCGATAGAGGCGCACCCCGTCGCCAAAAACAACCTCTCCCCGCTTTACCGCTGGCAAGGAATCCCAATCGGGTAGATCCTCCAGAGTGCGAAGCGTCCGCACGCTCTCCTCTATGGTCTTGCCATAAGGAGCAACCAGCACAACATCGGGGGAGAAAGCGACAACATCTTCCCACCCAACCGTTGCAGATATCTTTCGGAGGTCAGGCATAAACGACCGACCAGAGACCAGCTTAATAATGTCCGGAACCCAACATCCCGCGACCTGTAACGGGGATACTCCGGACACAACAACAACCTTCTTGTTACGTAGGCGTTCGTAGAGGTTTCTCCCCCAGTCAAGGAGTTGAGACTTCATGCGCTGTGCACGATCCCTCCCCAATGCACCGTGCCCCAGGATTGCACCCAACGTTGCATAGGCGTCAAAGAGCCCTTCAAGTGTGACGATCTCAAGAGAGAAGATGCGCACGGGGTGCGCCCAGATCGAAGCGAGATACTCTTGCGCCCACACGGTGAACTCCTCAGGATTTTCGGCAGTCACCGTTGTCACAACAGCTGACGGACGAACCCTGTCGAGGGTTGTCCAGTCGATAGGTAGAGAGGAGAGACCCGCGAGGAGTTTTTCTACGTCGACGTTAGGAGCCCTGCTCCCCTTTGCCGAGGTCACGACGGCGGGGTTACACTCCTTTCCGGAGGGAACACACAAGTGCGTCACTCCCAACAACTTGGAGCCCTCGTCAAGGGCGCACAGGATATCGGTGAATGCTGGATTGAGTGAGGCGATCTTCATGACACTATGTATGAGTCCTTGGCGAACAGGTACAGGCACAGCGGGAACCCTACGTCCTGTCTGTTATTCCCACTACGATGGGTATCGGCACGTCCCCCGTCGCACATTACAAGCCCAACCACTGTAGTACCCTGCAACACTCTTATGTGGCTAGAGCTTAACTAGCCTTCTCGTCATTTCAGTTACCTACGTCCATTTCGTATATTGACGCCCGCCCCTGCCAAGGACACTCTAGGTGGGTATAGAAACGTAGTCGTCTTTTGCGGCACGACGGGCATACCGCGTGAGCAAGGATTGTAAGTGCGCCACCAACATGAACGTGCGAAATAGCCTGATATCCCCATTCCTGTTACATCGCGGCGCCCTTCTCTTGATAGCCGTAACAACCCTTTCGCTCTTTATCGCCTGCACCTCTCGCCAAACAGCTTTCACGCCCCTCCTGAATCGAGGAATCATGCCGGTCAGTGAGGATAACCCGTACATGGGCGCAAACCTCTTCTTGGCCAAAGAGATGGAGCAGAGCGTCTACCTCTACAACTTCATGCGTGACAAAGGAGCGCCCCAGGGCATCGAGCTCAAGGGATCAAACGATGACGACGTTGAGGCGCACTTCTACTACGCTTCCGCACCCGAAGAGTACGTGGCGAAACCAGCCCCGCGACAGAAGAGTAGAGTGCGAGATACTCGACGAGAGTGGATTATCATCGGGCCATTTGCCGTCGAACGGGATAACTACAACAACGTTCAGCGACTGGAGAAAACCTCGGGAGGGATCTTTGAGATCTTCGGCAAGCGCGAATTCCTCGGCACCGGACCAGCCAGGGGCTCCGGCGAGCAGCTCAAGCCCGTATTTATACCAACCCCAGTACCCACTAAGAGACCGGTGCGACCCAAGCCCTCAAGCCACAAACCGTCAGCTGAGACAGAGCCAGCCAAAGGTCCTCTGAACTCGGACCAAGAGGCGCTCAAGGAGGCAAAGGACCTCGCTCCTCGGGACAGTCAGGGAGATGTGGTACATACGGTGACCTCAAAGACCGAGACCCTGCAATCTATCGCTCAGTGGTACACCTCGCAGGGGGGCAACGCAAAGGAACTTGCAGCAAAAAATGCTCTTCCCCTTGATGCCAAGCTCAATCCAGGCTCCAAGATCATCGTACCGAAGAGCATCGTAACAAATCCGAAGCAGATGAAGTAACGCCCGCTGCCCGAGGTAGTGGCAAGGGCAATTGCCCAGTGCGGCACCAGCAGGTTATCCATTTGAACAGTCCCAAGAACCCCTAGTCGAGTGCATTTCGATCTCCTTAGAGCACACGGCCCCCCCCACTCCCATAAATAACTCGAGTGAACGAATTGTTTTGCGGTTTCGTTCGGGGTTTCTTTCAAAAGGTTTGCATATGAAACGCGTTCTCCTTTCCCTCCTTCTCCTGTGCACGTCCGGATGTGTTAAATCAAACGACGACAGCGGTATTTGTAACGACATCGATGCAAAGGTCTACGGTGGACAATCCTGCAACCAAAACTCACGCAGCCCTGTAGTACTCATCCTTCACCTTGCACAATCAGGCAACGGAGAGATCTCACCCTCAAGCGCGTGCACAGGATCCCTCATCTCCAGCGACGATGTTCTCACAGCTGCGCACTGTGTTGCTGGAGCGGAGAGCAGGGTTACCGCCTCCGGAAGAAAATTCGCCGGGTTCCGCGTCTACATCGGAGGCATCAATGGCGAGGATATTGCAGTCAAGAAAGCCGTCTATCATCCTCAGTACGACCGTATACCGGCGAACCCACATGACATCGGAATCCTAACCCTTGAGCGAGCCCCATCGCCAAAGGTATCCCCACTTCCCATCATCGCTTCTGAAGAGGTGGAGAAGGGCGATGAGCTCGCAGCATTCGGTTTCGGATTGAATGAAAATGGCAAGGTCGGTGAGCTCAAGGGACTGTCGTTCAAGATCTCATCCGTCGAGCAAAACCTCCTCCTTGTTCAGGGAGATGGCAAAGAGAGCGTGTGCCCAGGAGATTCCGGTGGACCAGCAGTCTATACAGCGAAATCCGGAACGATCGGAATTTCTGGAATCACCAGCTTCGGCGACGCCAAAGGATGCACCTCCAGCGCCGCCCAGTTTTGGGGCATGTCGAGCGTGCAGCTCCAAAAGAACCTCGACTTTATCACCGAAACCGTACCCGACGCAGTCGTGCGGTAAGGCGACACCCCAACTCCGGACCGCGAAGCGCATGCTCCGCGGTCCGAAGGTGTCCCCTCCCAAGTTAATTAAATTCCTCAGCATGGGTAATGGTCCGATCAGGACCGCAGGGCCGAAAGCCCCTGGATAAAAGCCCCGTATCTGGACCAAGCCCGATCGAAACTCCACAGTTGTAGTTCTGAATAATGCCGGCCGGGGGCGGGGGGTGAAGGTCCGATCAGGACCGAGGGGGCGCGAGCCCCATGGGCCCCAGCGCCGAGCGGGAAAAAACTG